>CAVGYR010000020.1:0-19459 GCA_963633325.1 uncultured Treponema sp. | reverse complement strand
CAAGAACATAACTATCGTCTGAAACTAATTTAATCTTAGTACCAGCATCCATATTGATGTCGCCAGTCATAGTTCCACCAGTCAAAGGAAGATATGCTCCCTTAATAGCAGATAATGAAGTGGTAGTACCATCAGCAAGAAGAATTTTATCTGATGTTCCATTAAGAAGTGCAAACTTATTAGCAGTTATTCCTTCGCTAGTGATTTTAGTACTAGAATTATTTCCTGTTAATTTATCGTATTTATATAATGTAATATTAACATCTCCACCTTCAATATTTTCTGTTAAAGTACTTTCATAATCTGTATTATTATATGTATATATAGAAGATTTTGCAGTATGCTCAGTAATACATTCGTCATCTATATTTAGGATTGTTAATTTACTTTTATCTATATCTAAATCTCCAGTTAATCTACCACCAGTAAGAGGTAAATATGCAGCATCTATATATTCAGCAGGAACATACCATTTATTAGTAGTTTCATTTTTTACTAAAGGAGCAATATAATCATAATTTGTAGTACCAGTTGGATCTCCTATATGTATATAATTGTAATTACAACCGATAACATCGTTATGAGTTTTTCCATAAATCTTAAATCCATTTTCGTCAGAATTTTCATTTTGAGTAATAATTAAAATTGTTCCATCTTTAGCTTGTCTAGCAGAATTGAGACCACCCATAATGAAAACATTTTTATTATCTTCATCTATAGATATTCGTATTTGCTGTCCATCTACAAATTTACCATCGTCATCATATTTATAATGTCCCCATGATGTTTCAGCAAAAGATTTCATAAACTCAAATACCTGAGAAGCATATGGACCAGCATGGCTATTAACAAAACTATAAAAGTTATTTTCACTTATTTGATTAAAATTACAACCATAATGACTATTAGCTTCTGAATCATATCCGATACGTTTACGTAATAAAGCTAATCTATTGGTTTCGTTTTTATCATCATGAACTTCTAAGTCTATTATTGTACAAAAATCCGGTCTAGAATTAGAAGTTTCCATTCTAATAGTATTATAAGTGCCATCTGGACTATAACTTCCATCTGCATATACTGTACGCATATATGGAACACCATCAATTATAGCATCATATATTCCTCTTTTACAAAAACGCCTCCAATCAGTCAAGGTTTCATCGTTTTCGTAATCAAAAATAGCATCAAATTGACCAGTAGTATTTTGAATAAATCTATGTCTACCTAAAGCATTTTGATAAGTAACTTGTCTATATCGTTTTAAATTAGGTCCTGTTAATGTGGTATAAGTTACAGCATTTTCTTTTTTAATTGTAACTCCATTATTTACATCTTCTGTGGTTATAGTTTTTCCTTCTTTTGGAATATACAAAGGTAAATATGCTTCTTTAATATCGTTCAATGATGTAGTACTACCATCACCTAACAATATATCATCAGCAGTTTTATCATTAATTATTAATTTATCTGTAGAAATTTCGTTTTGATTTATAACAGAATTGCCTATAATAAATTTGGCATCAGACACAATTTTATCTGCTATGATATTAAGATTTTTTCCATCATCTCCTTCTTCAGCTTCAAGTTGAAACGTTGTTACTTTATCTACTACAATACCATCTTTAATCTTTTCTAAAACTAAATTAACAATTTTATCAATAACTTCTTCTGAATCTACAGTAGCAGGAAAACCTGTATCCACTCCATTATTCCACCAATTACCATTTGGACCTACTTCTACATTGCCTTTTACAATAATAGAAATAAAATCTTTAATTGTAGTATTAGTATTAGTCCAAATTCCATTAGCTCTACATTGATACAATAAAGACGTATAAAAATCTGTTCCAACATAAGCATATTGACCTACTGTAGGATTTGGTTTATATTTATTAAGAACATTTTCGTTTATATACCAACCAACAAAAACATTTTTATTAAAATAAACATTATTCCAAAAATCTGGATTTTCCCAATTTTTAATATCAGTAGAATTAAATTGCCAAAGTTCATATTCAGGAATAGTATCAAGACTTCCTGTATTAGAGTTATAAAAACTAAGAATAATACCTGGTTTACGACTAGTAACATCTATAGTTTTAATTGCTTCTTCTAAATTATCATAAACAATTATGGTTCCATCTTTTGTAACATTAGAAAGATTAATCAAATTATTATCAGCATAACCTGTAACATTCATAGGTTGCCAATACTCCCGATTATCAATACTCACATTAGATGGAACATCTTTTTTTGCAACATATGCCAATTTATCACCTTCATGATAAACTAAAGCCAATTTTTCATAAGTATTGTCAATATTCCATTTACCGTTAGGAACAAGACTAACTCTACCTAAAATTTTA
This sequence comes from uncultured Treponema sp., assembly GCA_963633325.1. Classification (GTDB taxonomy): domain Bacteria; phylum Bacillota_I; class Bacilli_A; order Acholeplasmatales; family Anaeroplasmataceae; genus JAEELC01. The sequence continues at coordinate 17,090 of CAVGYR010000020.1, read as the reverse complement.
CTATATTGTTTCATATTATATTGTATTTTAATTATTGAAATTTGCTCTGTATTCGATTTATATGATAACTATGAATAATTAATCACAAATCCATATATTGTTATTTATAAATGAAATAAAATAAAATTTAGATAATTGTGCGATTATACTTTATTATCAGATTCGACATTTAATTTGCCATTATCATTAATTGTAAATATATCTCCATTATCTTTATTATTGAGAAACTCTTCATACAAATTACCTGTTTCTAAATCTACAGTAAAATGTATATTATTACCAGTACAACTACATAATGCTTTAAGTTTACCATCAGGGGTTATTGGATAATAATTTCCTCCATTGTATATATCGGTATCTAAAGTTTTATAATAAACTTTTAATTGTTCTTTAACATAGTTATAATAAAAATTAGCTTTATCATAATCCATTTGCTGATAAGCAGCACACGCACTATTAAACAGTGCCCAACAATTAAATATATGTTTTCCATCACCTTTACAAGCGTATGAGCAATCATCTATTATTGATTTTCCAGCATCAGCAAGGTAATTAATAAGTTGATGATATACACAAACCCATTCAGCAGGAATAGTCATATAAACTAATTCAGGATAAATTTCTTTAGTTTCAGGATGATGATGTTTTTTAACTACAACTTTATTATAATTATTAATATCAATTTCGTCTGAAATATCTTTTACGGGCAAATTAGCGGTATCTATATTTGGAATTTTGATTTCTTTCATAATTCTATTATTTATAGATTATTTACTTGAGCAATAAGTTTACGTTTTTGTTCATCATTTAAACAATCAGGATTGTCAAATGCTTGAACAAGAAGATTAATTTTTGCTCGTTTACATTTCTTACTATTATTTACAAGATAACCTTGAGAAGAAAGTGCTACTTCAGTTTTAACTGATAATAGTTCCTTTTTCCCAAGGTCAACTTGAATATTTTTTAAATCATCATTATTAAACATAAGAACATCTTATATTAATTAGTGATTAAAAATCTTATTATTAACATATATAGAATGCTCATTAGTTATAATATCAAGTCTATTAACTATTTGTCCAATACGAGTAATAGAATCTTGTTTATTATAAATAATATCTAAACATTCTTTAGTGATTTCATCTATCCATTCATCTTTTATTTTAGTAGCAACATTAACTCCATCAATTTCATACGAGGAAAATACATTATAAAGTTTATAATATTCAGTACTAATAGTTTTAAATAAATTTGCTTTTATAAGAGTGCTATTAATTTCGATATTATTATGAATAATAATTTCATTACAAGCAGTACTTACATTAGCTCTAAAACTATCAAATGCTAAACCTATTATATTTCTTACTTTATTAGATTCTTTAATTTCTGCATTTTGAAACTGTTTATCTAAAACAGCATTGAGTTTGACTACATTTTCAGTTACTTGTTTAATAGACTCAGCCATTTGAAGTATTGGTTTATTTTTATCTTTAGCTTTAACTAAGTCTATAAGTTTATTTATAAGTGTATATAGAATATAAATTCCACTACTTATTAGAACAGTTATATAAGATGAATTTTTAATAGATTCATCAACTATTTTGTTGATAGAATTGAAATCATCCATACAACCAAAATTATTATTAGGAATTTAATAATTTATTTAATTATCAAATTCCTAATTAATAATATACTGTTAGAATGTCAGAATGTTTGTAAGAGTATCACAAAGACCATTCTCTACAGGTACAGCAATAATCAAATCTTGCCATACTGCCTCATCCCTAGTACGAGAAGCTTTACGACCTACACAATGATGAATATTAAAAATCTTATACTTAGTATCTTCTACTTCCATAGGATATCCTGGATAAATAGAAACACCATCTGCATAAGTATTATTAAATCCACGATTCTGTGCACATTCAGAAGCAAGCAATTCTACATAAGCTTTATCCTGAGTAGGAGCAATACCGCGAGCATTAGTAGTTACCTCTGTACCATAAAGGTCGTCACAAGCTTTGAGTTCCCATCCCTGATAGTCTTTAGCAGTAACTACAATAGTAGCACCATTAATCTCTACCTCGATAGGATGTTCTGAAGCAGCAAACATATTTTTCAACTGAGTACCGAGTGACTTTGCCATTCCTTCAGCAGTAGAAGTTTTACCAGCTCTATAAGTATCAGTTACTGTATAAAGATTACGCTCATGTTTTACTGCTCCAAGTTTAACAAGTTCAATAGTATAATTGAAACCTTTCTCTGGCTCTGGAATTGTAATCTGTGCATTAAAATTACTGCCATCCTGAGGTTCACTAATAGTAACTACAGCATTACGATAACCAACCTCAATAATAACCGGACATGAATTTTGCCGACCATATGCTACAATAAAATCTTTTGTAGGAGGATTACTAATGCAATTATCAGTATCAACCTCAGCTACACCAATAGAAGTAGGTTTAAGTTCAGTAAAATCTGAAGCAGGACCAGTGTAAAGTTCTGAATCCTTTTTACAAACAAAAATTTGTCTCATTGTTTTATTAATTTAAAATATTATTAACTAGCTTGTTGAGAATTATCATTATTATCTTGACGATAATTATTTCTTAAATTCTCTCTTTGTTGTTGCTGTTGAGCAGCTTGAGTTACTGCTATACTCCCTGTAAGAGCTATTCGATATAGTTCTACTGCGTGTTTAACTATATCAACGTGCATATATTCAGGAAGGTCACAATCTACACTACCTCCACCAACATCATCAGCAAATTTAACAATAGCAGGTTTAGAAATATATGATAATCTAAGTTCATTTACACTTAAACCTTTAAAGGTATCAGGATTTGAATTTTTATCAGGTTTATCAATATAAAGTTCAATTAAATTATCATGTATTGATGCAACTGGACTTCTAAGTTTTGGACTAAGAATAAAATCATTTACCACATCTGCCAAATAAGCATCATCTATAATCCTTATAGGAAATATATTTGTAATAAAAGTTTCATTCTTATAATCAATATTTAAATCTACTATATAAAGATAAGCAATAGTAACGAATTTTAATGTAACTTGTGTTCCATCGTCAAAAGAAAAATTTTGAATATCGGCACTAGTATAAATTACATCATTTATTGTATATGTAACTTCTTTACCATCAACAAGTCCTGTAATAGTATCATCAGTAAAAGTTTCCCCATCTATTATATAACTAATTTTAGTTATAACCTTAAATTTATTTAAATCTAATTGATAACTAACTATATAATTGGTTTTCTTATTACCTAATGTAACTTTACCTTTCCATACTTTATATAGTGTCTTTAAAGTATTTATTTGGTTTAACTTAGAATTATCAGTAATAACTCTATCATTGGTCAAGCCAATGTTTTGAGTTATTACTTGATTTATATTATCAGAAATACTATTGTTAATCAACAAATCAATTTGTTCAGGTAATATGGCTCTAACATTTTGTAAACCCATCTGTTGAGCATACTGTCTAAACATAATGTGCATTTCTTGTATATTCATATCAAATATTAAGCAGTTTTAATTTTGCTTCAAGTCTACTCTTCAATGGAGCATTTTCTGGATTAGCAAAGAAAGCAATAGCTTCATTTACATTTGCACCAATAAATATTCCATCAGGAGTGCTTATTTGTTGATTAAGTTCTGCACGAATCAATTCACCTCTAGAAATAAGAGTTTCAATAAATGCTTTAGTTTCAAGATTCTTATCAGTAACCATCTTGTTAAATTTACTTGGATTTTCAGTAGCAAAGTCCATGATAAACTTTTCTATTTCTGAATTGCTCTTTTCAAGAGTAGTTACAATATTAAGATTCTTATAAGTGGCAATAGATACAGCGACTGCAATAGTCTTTTCATGACTAGCGAAAAGTGTAATAACGTTGGTCATAGCAGTCTTACGCTCATTAATACGCTTAGCTTCCAAATTCTTTTCTTTGGCAACATCCTTAATATAGAAACGAATATTAGAATTGTTATTAATAAATGCAGTATCTTTAGCTACTTCTGAATAAAGAATACAATGACGATAGATAATAAAGTCAGTTATATTCTCAGGATAACCATAAGCATGAAGAGTAGAATAAAGTCTATTAAGTTCGTCATCTCGACGATTTGCTGCTTTATAAAGTTCAATAGGATTACTTCTATCAAACTTTTCATAAGCATTTAATATTTTATCTTCCTCTTCTTTAAACTGAAGATAATCTCGTTTATGTTTAAATATAAATGTTGTATTAAGAGTCTTACCTTTATCAGGGTCAACAATAACTCTAATATTATTTAGATATGATTTAACTCGTGTAATAAAATCAGGATGATTACTAGCAACACCAATAAGTTCAGGATAATAAGCTGCAACTTCATCCTTATTAGCCATTAACTTACGACAAGAATTAATAGAAGAACCAATAATAAGAGTCGGAGATTCAAGTGCTGCAATATTAATTTTGCGATATGCAGAATAATTTGTAACTGCGGCAATAATTATAGTTCGCTTATCAATATATTCAGCAGAAAGTTCTTCTTCTTTTAATGCTTTTTCAGCAGCTTCTGTTTCTGCTGCTGTGATTTTATGTTCTTCTTCTTTTGTGGTATTTGCTGTATTTGAATTTCCAGTATTCACTGTTCCTAAAGGAGATTTTATTTCAGTCATAGTTTCATTATATTAAATATTAATAATCTTATTAATTAAAGGACGCACTTAAGCTGCATCATCTTAGTCGTCTTATCGACCTGCAAACCAAATGAGTTCTTTACTTCATAACGAGAGCAGTCTACATCAGTAGCAAGTGAATTAGTAGGAACAGCACCCCAACTAGCTGGAATTGGAGTAAGACCCTTAATTACACCATTGATATAAATCTGACCCTTCTTACGAACTTTACGTACATTCTGATGTCCATCATAAGTTGACATATCAATCATAAATGCCTGATGACTTGTCATTGGAAGACCTGTACGAGGATGAATCATGCCATTAGCTTTAGCATTTTCTGCCATAGTACCTCTATCCAAGAAGCTAAGATGCTTCAAAGTAATACGATGACCATCAACAGTCTTATACTGACGGAAATAAGCACCATAGGTAAGATTACCATCAACACCTTGAATCATCTTATCACCGAGTGGAGTAACAAAACCACTATCACGAGCATCATTCTTCAAAGCCCTATCGAAATCTTGAACGAAACCCTTACCACACATAAGAACTACATCCATATTTGAAGTATCAGAATCCTTATCAAGTACATCTCCAATAGTACGTTCAAGTTTATTTACTGTAAGTTCCTCTCCATAAGTGTCATAATTTGCCTCACGACAAATTTGCTGCATACCAGCAGTATGTGGAATAGGATTGCCGTTGTCAGGGTCAGTCAAAGTAATTTCACCATTAACTGTCTTATTGTACTCTGCAAACCACAACCGCTCCTCATTCATTACTCTCTGCTGCAACTCAAACTGACGCATTTCTTCATTAATCCAAAGATTAGTTGTACCAGTACCGTTTGAAGTTTTAAACTCATAAGTTACAATAGTATTAGCGACATTGCCAGCAATTTCTTTACTATAACGATGGAACTCAAGCTGACTAGTCATCTTACCTGGTCCCATAGTATTAGCTCGGTTACCTTTTGAATAACTCTCACTAATTGTAGGAGCAGTCAAAGACCAATACTTTCCTTTCTCAAGATTACTAAGGTCAACGGCAGCATTTGGGTCTGGATTTGTAAGTTTCAAACGATACAAATAACCACCATGAGCACCACGACCGAGATCCTTCATGATACGAACATGAGTTTGACCATCAGGAGCAATCAAACCATACTGCTCAATAAACCAATGAGTACTAAATTCAACATCGAACATAGCACCACCCTTACCTGGAGTAGTATTACTCTCATTAAAATAAAGAACAGAATCGTTATATTTATAACGACCCATAGTCTTCCATGTCCAATCAGTAGTTTCAATATCTACTGTACCAGCAGAACCTTGACCTTCTGTCAAAAAGTTAAGTGGAAAAATGTCAGTGTCTAGACCAAATGTGTAAGTAAGTGTCGAATTAATTTCAGATGGTCTACTAAGCATAAGATGAGCAATAGTTTCCTCATTAGAATAACCACGGTCGTCATACTTACCTCTTTGTACTTCTCTTAGTGCATACATATTGTTATTACTATTTAAATTAATTAATACGTATTATGATAAAATAATATCATCAATACTGTTTGATTTTTTAGTTGGTTTTGTTATTTTAATTGTGCCACGAGTATTGTTTTCTTTAGCTCTAAGTTTTAGAGTTTTAACATTTTCTTCTCTAACAGCCATATCTACTAAATCTTTATAACTTCCATGGCTAAATAACAACCAAGCATCAAGCAATTGTCGATTTAGAAAATCTTCATCACTTAAAGCATTTTGTTCTCTTTGAAATTCTGTAGTAAATATACCATTTTCATCAACTGTTCCTTTATAGAGATATGCAAAGAAATCATCAGGTGTAGCTGTAGTTTTTTGACCATTTATAGTTCTAATAAATGTATCAGGAAGTTTATAACCTCCAATATTACGACCGTCAATTACTTGCTTTACATTATCCCAATAAGCTTTTGCTTGAGCTTGCTGTTCAGCTTCAATTTCTCTAGCACGTGCAGATTCCTGTTCAAGTCTATATTTATCTGCCTCTTGGAGATTCTTAAGCTGAAGTTTAGCTTCATCAAACAAAGCATCATTATCTTTAAGATATTTAATATAACTATCATTCAAAGTAGTATTACCAAATTCAGCAGCAGCAACTTTAATAATTGCTTCTTGTTGAGATTGATTTTCAGGGTCAATAGTTATATTACTTCTATCAGGTCTTTCTCCAAATCCTCTATAATCGCCATTATTGACAGTAAGATAATCTACAAACTGCCTAAGAATAGGATTATCATTAAATATTTTATTAACAGCAGCTTGTTGAATATCATTTGATTTAAGTTCTATAACTTTATCCACATACGACTTTACACCTTCAGGTGTATTTTCAAATTCAACAGGATTACCATTTTCATCAGTAATTTCTGTATCTAATGCAGCTTTAATTGTATCGATGGTAATAGTATCATCGGTATTATCTAAATCAAATGATTTAATCCATTCATCTACATCTTTTGCTTCTTTAAATACATTACCATCTTTATCGATTACATTACCATCTTTATCTACAGTATATGTATCATCTCCAATTTGAAGAGTAGAACCTTCTTCTAACTTCCCCGTAGAAGAGTTGTCAGGATTGTTATCTTTATCTTTATCAGGATTATTATTATCAGGATTGTTATCAGAATTATCCTTATTATCTCCGTTGTTTATATCATTATTTGAATTATTATCATTGATATCAGGAGAATTTTTAGGATCATTTTCATTGGCAGGATTACCTTCTCCTCCATTACTAGGGTCAGAAGTTCCTCCACCTCCATTACCAGTAAAGTCTATGTTTTCAAATGCTTCACATTTAGCTTTTGATATACTACCTTTACAAATAGCAAACGCTTTAAAATAAACTTTGTGCATAATATATATATATTTAAAAATTAATAAACATCTAACTGTATTTGTTAGTTGATGCAAATATATAGTAGTAATTTAAAGTAAATCAATCAATTAACAATTATTGATATGATTAGTATTAATTACTATATATACATCATTTTATATAATCTTTATTCTGTTATAATTATCATCATCAACTTAATTATTTTATATCAAGTTATATGTAAAATATCAACAATAAACCATGAATTTTATATCAAAAATTGTCATAAAACGATTTTATTTGTTTTGTATTTGATTTTGATGAGGATGATGATAAGTTATTCGTTCAATACAATAAATAACGTTATATTCAAAAAATTTATATATAAAATAAAATCTTATATAACTCATATATAAGAAAATTGCCAATACTACTTTCACAAGCAATATTGGCACTAGATTAAAAACTACACAACAACAAACCTATTTATCATATCTATTTTTATTAGTTTTTGCAATCTTTAATTCATTAGCCATTTCTTCTCTTTTTACTTGTCTATCGGCAGCATGGTCATAAGCATCCATTGCCATCTTTTGACGTTCTAATTGAAGTTTAGAAGCTTCAAGTTTTTCTTTAGTAGCAGCGGTGATTCTAGCTAAATCATTTTTTGCATAATCATCATTTCCTGGATTCATATCACTAAGCATATCCATGTCACCTTTTGCATATGCAAGTTGTAAATCGTATTGTGATTTAAATGCAATAGTTTTTCTATCTTCTTCACCTTTTGCTTGAATCTTTTGTAGTTCAATTTGATTAGCTTCTTGCTGAATCATTTGTTCAGTTTGTTTAATAGATTCTTCATGCTGTCGTTTAAGTTCAGCGAACTTTTTAATTTCAGCAGAAATTACAGCAATATTATCTCCTTCTATAGCAGCAAGAGCAGATTCTAAATCTCCATTTTGTGCAGCACTAAATGCCCATTGTTTAAGTTGATTTATTTTATCAAGTTCTTTTCCATTATTTCTTACTGTAGTGGAATAATCAGAACTAACATAACTATTTACATCCAAACTAATATAATGTTTCTTACCTGTAGTTTTATCTACATAAGAAGTTTCTAGTCCTTCAACAAAAGCTAGTTTCCCATAATCCAAATCTCGATTATAATCACGCTTTCTAAATTCATCAAATGTTTGAAATATAATTAAAGAACCTGTGCTAGATTGAGCAACAGCAGATTGTGTAGTAGCCGCTCCAGCAGATTGAGCAATTTGTCCATATCTTTGAGCATTCATATCTACTAATTCTCTAGCATCATTTTTAAGTTGAGCTTTAAAGTTTTCCAAATCATTAATGTATCCATTAAGGCTAGCATTTAACAATCTAACATTTGAAAGTCTAGTACCTGAAGGATCTTCTTCATCATCTGCAAGAAATGTTCCATCAGCTGCCATTTTATATATAGAATCTTCTATTTCGTCTTCTGAAGTTCCAAGCAACGATTTAGGTAAAAGTAAAATTAACATTTTATTTTTAGCCATAGTCATTTCTTGATGATATGTTATAATGTTTCTTAGAACCTGAAATGGAGTTATAATTTCAACTATACTAAATTGCCCCATATAAGGAAGTACTTCTTGAATACCATTATATGGAAGTTTATTATGACGACCAAACAAAATAGGTCTAGCTTTAATTGGATAAATACCAGTATATCTAGTACCTATACGATATCCTTCATATACTTGAGGAGTATAAATCCATTGTATATCTATATCGCCATTTTGAGGATTAAACTCATAAGATTCATCAACAATACGTTCGTCTTCAAATCCAACTTCATTTACAAATCTAAGAATACCTTGTTTAGCAAATCCTTTCCAAGTTACATGCCAAACTTCATAAAGATTTGTATTTGCTTTACTTGGTGTAAGGTCATGAGTTTTGAAAAACGTTCTTTCTTCATTATTAAATTTATCACATACATTTGTATAACGATTGAAGAACTGCTCCCAATCTAGAGATTTAAGATTTGTTTTATTTACTGCTCCATTATAATAATAATCTTCTAAAAATTGTCTATCTTTATCATCAAGATATTCATCAAACATATCTAAAATTTGATTATAAGATAAAGCCATTTTACGAGCAAACATATCATGATCTTCAATAAAATATTGATTATTTGGAATAGGATATGCTTCTGTAACTGGTACACATTCTTTAATTATTTTATTATTTCGTATTTCAGTATAACTATAACATTCACCTAAAGAACAATAATTAAAGAATGCAGTAAGATAAATCATCATATCATCAGTCATATCTCTTATGTAATTAAGAACATCCTGACCTTGTTTTGATTCTTTATCTATATAATCTTCTTCAAATTTATTAAGAAATTCTTCTGGGTCTGGCATTGCGTCTTGAGGATTAACTGATTCGACAATTTGTCCATTAGCGGCAGCTTCTTGTTGAAGTTTTTGTAAATTTTGTTCTAATTGTTGCCTAAATAGTTTTTCTGCCTCTTCAACTACTTTTTTCTTAAGAGCAAGATTATGATTAAGAACAATATCAGGATTATTTGCTCCAACAACAAATTGATGACTGCCCTTATAATATTCACCAACATATCGTCGAATAATATCATTCATAATATCATAATTTCTCATCATAGCAGGAAAACGTTTATATTTTTCCTTTTTAGCATTATAAGGATTTAAAGTTTTCTTATAAAAACTTTCAGGTATATTACCATGTAATATATTAAGTTTAGTTTCTGTTTCACTTCTATCATTGATAGATTCCCCTAATGCAATAATATAGTCAATACTATTTGCATACCAATCTGGTTTATCTTTTTCCATAGCAGAAACTTTCTGTTTTGGAAATTCAAAATTAAATCTAGGTATATTCATAATTATAGTTATAATTAAATATTAAAACCAATCTCTATTTAAAATATTATCTCTATATGTATCTTTATTTACTTTTTTACGTTTAACAAGTTCTTTAGCAGCTTGTATATCACAAAGTTTCCATTGTAATGCACGTATAATCATTTGTGATACTCTATCAAAGTTTCCTTTTGGATTCCATTTTTTAAGTTCAAGTATAGTTTGATAATCATATATTGTTTGAAAAAATTTTAAAGGATTACCTAAACCATCTTTACCAACTTCACTATAAAGCATTTCTTTTAATAGTCGTAAACCTTCAAGAACTTTCGTAGAACCTTGTCCATTACCTCCTCCTATATTTACACCATAAGATGCAGAAACTTTAGCTTTAACAGAACTATCCCAAAGTTCAACAGGATCTCTCATCAAATACTTGGTTGCTTTCCATTTAGTAAAATTACTTACAGTTTCTCCTCGGTTTACCTCAACACCAGTAGTCCCAATACAATTATAATACTTTGCCAAAAGATAACATATTCTATCTGCATCAACTAGTTTTGGAGGACGACCATAATATACTGCTACAAGTCTAGTTTTAAATCCATTATAAGTTGTAGGATTTTCCCAAACAGCAATACTATTATGAGAATGTTTATCAGTAATTGCGGAAGTTTCTTTATCTACACCTACTGGGTCATAACTTATGCTATATTGTCCAACAGGAACTCCAACATATGCTCCGCCGTCTTTTGTAATTATTGGAACTTTTATTGGTTGAAACCATAATCTAATACAACCATGAGGATGTTCATTACCTTTTCGTGGAACACCTTCTATCCATTTAAACCAATCTGAATTAAATCTGCCACCTTCTTTCTCTATTTGAGCATTAGATTTAAACCGAACATTACCATTTACTTCTTCTATTAATGTGCCATCTGTATAAAACCTATAATCATTATTATTACGAAGTTGTTCTTCCCATGCTAAAAGTTCTTCTGAACTAAATAAGTTTTCAGTTGTAGAACTAAAAGACTCACAAGGCATATTTGCATATTGACCTAAATAATTAATATAATCACTAAAGGTCTTAGCGCTTTCTTTCTTTTTTATTCTTTCGTCAAATGCTATTTTTAAACCTAATTCTATATTAGAATTTCCATCTTTATCCATAGCATATCGGTCTCCCACTTGACCTTGCAAACCCCAACAATAAGGTTTAAAATATCCACATACTTCTTCTCTACTATCTTTATCCCAAACGTTCTCAAATGGCATAAAGTTATTACTTTTAGGATTATAAAAGTTACGTTCAAATACTTGCATATTTCCACTAGTAGCAGTACCCCAAGCAAATAAATTACCTGTAACATAACTACCAGTTCTCATAGCAGGTTCAGTAACGCTCATATAATCATCAAAATTCTCCATTGTAGATACCTCTTCAGTTTTAACCTTAATTGCATCTTTACCGATAGCACAATCTGGGTTATTCATAGCTGATACACTAAATAGAGAACTATTCCAAGATTTAGGACTTATATCTCCATTAGGAAGTTTAAATCCTAATGTAAAGTTTTCATTATTCCTACTTAAAACTCCTCGTTTAAAAAATGTTTCATTTTCATAAAAGAACAAGTTATTAAGAGTAAAATTAGTTAAACCTCCTCTAGCAGTAAGATATTTTTTATCAGCAGCTACATGAATCACAACCTTACTTGGTTGCAAATTTATATCATTTGCTGAATCAGCTGCCATTATATAACTAAAACCTCCACGACGAGTTTTATCAATAAGAAGATGAAAACCATTAAGTTCACAAAACTCCATTACAGCAGAAGTCCAAAATTGAGCATCAATAAATTTAGGAAAATCTTGTTTCTTTTTAGCAACAGCTCCTTTATCTGTATATATAATACTAGATTCATCCAACTGTTCAATCATAGTATAATTAAGATAATTATAAAGACTTCCGCTAATATGAAGTTCTGTTATTTTACCATTACGATAAAAACATGGAGCAGAATATCCATGTTTTCGTCTATATTCTTCTCGTTTTCTAAGTTGTCTATGAGGAATACTATCTTCTTTAAAAAAAGTATATTTTTTATTTATATTATAAAATATAGCCATTTCCCTAAATAAATCTGTATTAACAAATTTATCATTTTCCCTAATATCAAGAAGAAATCCACCACTATCCCCAATCATAAATAAATCATTAGGGTCTTTATATCCTGCATCTTTAGCACGAGTATATTTACTATGGTCTTCTTTAATATATTGTAAAAAAGGATAAGTATTAATATACTCTGCTAAAGAAGTATTATTTTCGTCACTCATAACAATTTCAATATCAATAACAACAAAAGCAATCCGCTAGTACCTATAAAAATATTTCTTTCTTTAACTACGTGATTAATTTTATTAGAAAGACTGTCATTGTCATATCTAATTTTCTTAATAATGAGACTATCATTTTTAATAATTTCTTTTAAACTATTATTTATTTTCTGTTCATATTCAAGTTGAATTAATTTAGAATTAGCTAATTTAATATCATTTATACTTATATAAACAGAATCTAACCTCCCCGTAGAAGAGTTGTTAATTGTTTGACTTAATGAGTTTATAGAATAGTTTAATAGTACTATCATTATCAAGAAATTGTACTTGATTTGATTTTTCATATTTAATACTATCTAAATAATTAACAGTTTGTTTAATGCTATCATTTTTTGTTTCAATTTTATTTATTTCTTTATCTATAACTTTCTCTGTATTATCTGTAAAATAATTAAGAAGAATTACAAATAGAATTAATATTATAAATACAATAAGAAATTTTACAATAGCATTAATTATACTACTTATATTATTACAATATTCTTTAAATTTATTATCCATTACAAATCTCCTTCTGTTAATAAGGTATAAGTAAATAACTTACCATGACCTTGACTAATTTGATAATGTGCTAATTTCATAAGTTTATCAAAATCTTCTTTATTAGCAAACACTTGACAACCAGCCGACCAATTACCGACAATAGTAGAATGATTACCTGCTTTATGGATATTGATTCCAAAAGTTCCTTCATCTATAGTATTAGAATCAAAATCATATATTTTATCTTTATTATTATCTCTATATACTTTAACAGGTTTATATTGAACTAATGCTTCATATTTACCTTTATGATAACCTAATTTCCAACAACTTCTATATTGACCAGGAACTAAAATTGCACAGCCTTTTATATTTGTCGGATTAATCATAGTATCAATTCCAGGTCTAGTAGTAGCAGGAAATACATATCTAGTTTTGACACCAAAACCATCTACAAATTCTATTACAATGTAATCGTCAAATTGATTTGTAATAACATCTGTATTTTTTCTAATACCTATAATATTAAGATTAAATTTACCATTAGTAAAATAAACATAACCTTTATTTGTAAGTATTTTACTAAAATCTACTTTATTTATTTTTTGAAATAATGAACCATTCATAAGTTAAGCTTTTAAATTAAAATTAGGAACAGATATTATATAAGTTCCATCTTTACATTTATACATATGATTTCCATTAAGAATCTCATTGATAATATCATCTAATGTTTTATCCATATGTTATAAGTTATTATAAATAATTCTTTATTCATCTATAGGTTCTTCTTCTTCAACAGAAACGTTTGATTTTGAAGATGAATCGTCATCTGAACTTGCAATACCATTCATAACTATGGTATTATTTTTTACATTAGTTTTTTCATTAATCTTTTCCATAATCAAATAAATTATTTTCTAATTTAATATTTTTTCTTTTCATTAATTTAGTTTTCCTATCTTTAAGCATAGCATCTATCATATGTCTTATATATTTGATATGAAACCATTTTACTGTTTCTTTACCATTTTTATCTATTTGATACATTCCTTTTTCATCCCTATATGGTTGACCATAATCATTCTTTATAAAAGGTGTTTGTATATGACAAAGTCCACAACCGACACAAGGAATACCTAAAATCAATTCTACCATTCTAGCATAAGTAGAAAGTTGAACTGTATAATGAGAACCATTACAATCAGGTAATTCAGAAAATGGAGGAAGCATAAATTGTTTAGTTTCACACCAATCATTTGTAAGTTGAATAGGAATAGAACGTTTATCTTTTTTATAAAATCCACTTGTAAAATGCAATCCGTCTTTATTTGTTTTCCAATCAAGAATAACAAATTTATCAGATTTTATAGCTAAAATATCAATAGTTCCACTAAGTAAATATTGAGGTAAAAATACACCTATTTCAGAATATAAAACATAACCTTTATTTATATAATAATTAAAGACCTCATATATTTCAGGATATCTATTATTTGTACTTTCTTTAAATGATTCTATATCTAAAGGTACAGGTGTAAGATTTGGTATATCTGCTACTGTTATACATCTACCAGTTTTAATTTCGGTAAGATACTTAATTGCATCTTTAAACATACTAGCTCCTTTTATACCATCTTCTAGAGAATTATGTGTTTTGGTTCCTCTTTCACAAGCTTCTTTAGTTATATTTTCCCAACGTTTTTCAAGAGTAGCTTCGCTAATTCCTAATTCTTTAGATTTTTTTCTAAGCCAATACTTTTTATCAAACTTAGGGCAATATTCTCCTATAATAGTAGTAACACTAGTATATTCATTACCTAATGAATCTGTATATTTATGAGGTCCTTCATCAAAATAAAGGAAATTAGTTTTATATATTTCATTCATAGTTGTATTTATTAATAAGCAGACGCATCCATACTAGATGTAACAGAACTTCCTCCTCTAGCTGTTTCTGATTGTTTTTCATACATTAGAGCTTCTTTAGCTGCTCTAAGATTACTAATCATAGAAGTAACTTCTCCAGCTTTATCATTAATACTATCTATAGTTTTAAGAATATCAGGAAGAGATTCCATTGTTATAGTAGCAGGATTACTAATTTTTTCATTAAGTAATTGATTAGCTATGCTTATAATAGTATTAATATTATGAATACCTTTCATTATATTTTCTACTACTTTGCCTGCTTCAGTAATACATTGTTCATAATATTTAGTTCCAATAGTAAGAACTAATTTATCAGGAATATAATTATCTGGAAGTCCGGCTTGTTCTATAGCCATTCTAAGTGCTTCTTTATCACTAAGTCCATTTTGTTGAGCAGGACTTTTAGGGTCGTACATATAATAAATAACAATACATTCTTTTATGTATTTGGATTTATCTTTGGATTTATCCCTAGTATATAAAGCTCGCACATCTTTATCAATAAGTTGTCTAATAGTTGGTGCTTGTGGCATACCATCTTCATCTATAAGTATCAACTTATCTATAATTAAATCTGTATTATTCATCATAATTAGAATTTACAATTTCACAATTTTGTAAAAGTCTAAAATGAAGTTTAGTCCAAACCAAGCTTTTACGTTTAATATATTTGCTATATAATTTTGAATTAGCTTTTATTAGTTTAGATAAATTATAATCCTCAAGTCTACTTTCACGCTTTTCTTTACAAGCATTAACTATAACATTTTTTCTAAAGACTATGTATTCGTCTTTAGTCATAGTCTCTTTTGCTTCTTTAAATAATTCAGAATTTTCATTATATGCAGCAAGAGAATCTTTAATTTTAATATTACCAATATATGGAACACTAACCCAAAGACCTCTTGTCATATATTCAGCAGCATCTCGTTCAAGTTTAGTTATAAGTTCTAACGCAATATCTTTATCGGTTATATTTATATCTATTGTTTTAAGAATATCTTTCTTTCTAACTACATGAACATCTGAACCACCTTCTCCAGGAAATTTTCTAAATTCAATTTCATCATTCATATTATATATTAGATTAAACAAGAATGTTATAATTAAATGTAATAATTGTTTATTATAATAATTATAACATTCTTGATTATTATAAACACCCCGTAGAAGAGTTGCTAGATTTTATTCAGCAACATTCTTATCTACATAAGGATTAATAACTTTAAATGGATTATCTAAATCTTCATTATAATACATTCCATGAATTATATTAATAGGTACAATCTTAAATGAAATAAAATATACAGGAGTAACTATACCCATAAGTTCTTTATACAAATCAGCATTTGTCATAGAATAACTTGCAAGTTTTTGTGGAGTTAGAGGATTTTCAGGAACTCCAACTTGATGTCCAAGCATAATATCACTTGGAGCAGAAATAATAGCAGTACCTGTAGGAATACCATTAATAAAATCAGAAGTATTAACTCCAGCTTTAATGAAATATGCAACTGCCGCTACTTGCGCATTTTTACCTTGTTTCATTTGACTAATAATAGTAATAGGTTTTTCTTTAAAAGCACAAGCAATTAAAGCATAATTAGGAGCAATAGCTACACCTTTAGTGATATTAGCCAAATAATCAAAATTTACTTCTTTAATAGAAGTTGGAAAATGAATAGACAGTTCCTTACCATTTTCAGTAACTTTAAAATCAATCATACGTTTAATAATTTAATTAATAACTTAATAATATTTTTATTTGGTAAAAGTTATATTATATAGTATAACTTTAAATCTTAATA
>CAVGYR010000019.1:2334-19786 GCA_963633325.1 uncultured Treponema sp. | reverse complement strand
TTTTATAATTGACAAAGAAAAAGGATATACATCATTTGATGTATGTAATAAAATAAAACATAAATTTAGTGAATTACATGTAGGACACACAGGTACTCTAGATCCGAATGCGACTGGCGTGCTTGTTGTATCTTTAGGGAAAGCCTGCAAGACACTTAATTTAATAGGTGACAAAACAAAAGAATATGTTTGTACTATCGAATTTAATAAGTCATATGATACAATTGACCCTACAGGTAATTTAATAGAAGAATCAAATAAAGAAGTTACAATAGATGAGATTAAAAAAGCCTGTGATATTTTAAAAGAAAAAACAACACAAATTCCTCCTTCATTTTCCGCCCTTAAAGTTAATGGTAAAAGAAGTTATGAGTTGGCTCGAAAAGGTATTGAGGTTAAACACGAAGCTCGTGAAGCTCATATATTTGACTTAGATATTAGAAGCAAATTAAAAACTAATGGTAAATTACATTACATCGATATTTATTTAAAAGTAAGTCGCGGCTTTTATGTTAGAAGCTTTGTTAGAGATTTGTGCGAAATGCTTGATATTTGTGGAAATATGTATGATTTGCGCAGAATCTCTAGTGGTATATTTAATATTAGTAATGCTAAAAAAATTGATGAATTGACTTTTGAAGATTTGTTCGAAATAAGTGATGTGTTTTCTTATCTTGATAAACTTGAGGTTAAAGATTATTTAGTAAATTTGATAAATAATGGTGTTATTTTAGATGAAAGACAAATTAAAACAGATAAACCATTTATTGTGACAAATAAAGGGAAAAACTTAGCTATTTATGAACCAGTCGGCGACTTTAAATATAAAAGAGTAGTATTATTATGAAAACTATATTTATCAACAATTTAAAAGAAATATTTAATCTTGAAGCATTATCAGTAATGTTAGGAAATTTTGATGGATTTCATTTAGGACATCAAAAATTATTAGAGGAACTTGCAAAAATTAATACTAAAAAAGCTTTACTTACTTTTTATCCTCACCCTTTAACTATTCTAAACAACAGAGATTTTAAGTATTTAGATACTATAGAAGATAAAGAAGAACGCTTGGACAAGCAACTTGATTATATAATAGTATTAAAAACATCTAAAGAAATTTTAGAATCTAACAAAGAGGATTTTATAAATTTTTTAAAACTTAATAATGTAGTTCATGTTGTTTGTGGCAAAGATTATACATTTGCAAGAAATAAAGAAGGCACTGTTAGAGATTTATTTGATTTTAATTGTCATATCGTAGAAGATTATAAAATTGATGGGGTTAGGGTTTCATCAACATTAATTAGAAAATATTTGAGTGATGGCAATATACATTTAGCTAATCAATTTTTAGGAAGAAATTATTCTGTTAAAGGTTTAGTTGTCGAAGGCTCAAAAATAGGAAGAACTATTGGTTTCCCTACTGCAAATGTTGAAGAAACTTTGTATTTATTACCTAAAAATGGTGTATATTTTGGATATACAACTGTAGATAATAAAAGATATAAAGCTATGATTAATATTGGAATTAATCCAACAATTAATTTAGTTAAACATCCTAGATTAGAAGCTCATATATTAGAATTTAATCAAGATATATATGGTAAAGTTATTTTAATTGAATTTGTACAAAAACTAAGAGATGAACAAAAATTTAATTCAAAAGAAGAGCTAATCGATATGCTTTATAAAAACAAGATACAATGTGAGGGACTAAGTTAACTCGATAAAAAATATTTTAAAATTTTTCTTGAATTCTAAAATAGCTTATTGTATAATTGTTAAGGACGTAGACTGAGATTATCGAGCATTTCCTCGTTCGTAGTCCTGGTTTAACGCAACTTATATAATTAGGAGGAAATTCAATATGGCATTAACAGCAGTTGAAAAGAAGGAAATCGTTAAAAAATATGGCAAGAATGAACAAGATACAGGTTCATCAGCAGTTCAAGTAGCTATTTTAACTGAAGAAATTTCACGTTTAAATAAGCACTTAGCTAATAACCATAAGGATTTCGTATGCAATCGTGTATTACTTGTTAAGGTAGCACAAAGACGTTCTTTATTAGCTTACATTAAGAAGAACAACCTTGAAGAATACGCTAAGTTAATTCAAAGTTTAGGATTACGTCGATAATCTTGCATAAAGGTCGAAAGACCTTTTTTATTTTTGTTAAAGAGAAATTTATTCTTGATGGAAAATGATTTGCGAATATGTTAGATTATATAATAATGAATAAGCAGGTACCTGATTTAGAATTTTTGAAAAAAGAAGAAAAATAAGATATAATTTGTGAAAAGGTATTATATGAAAGATCGCATTTTTAAAGTAATGAATTTAATATTAGTCTTATTAATTTTAGGTTTAGGCTATACAATTTTTATAATGTTAACAGGACATGCCATGCCTTGTATATTTAGATATTTAACAGGTTTTAATTGCCCTACCTGTGGTATTACAAGACAAATTTTAGCATTTTTAAATTTAGATATTGAGACATCTAAAAACTTCAATATCGTACTATTTTACATGTATCCATTTTTATTAATATTTATATTATATGTCTTGTACCGCTATATTAGATATGGCATAATTAAATTTAATACTTTTGAAATTATATATTTCACATTTATTTGTATTATCTTTTTAATTTGGGGAATTTATAGAAATCTTCATATGTTATAAAAAAATCTAAGCTATAAAGCTTAGACTTTTTTATATCTCGTCACTTAGCGAATAATCACCTTTTTGGATTAATCCACATTTTCTAAAGATTAAATCACAAATAAAGACTAAAACAAGTGGTAATACAATTGTAAACATTATAACCTCAAACACTAATAAGCCGTTGTAGTTATTAGCAGTTAAGATATTTAAAGGACCAACGATACCGCTAGTACCCATACCAGCACCAACAGATAAAGTAGAAATCATATTATTAGATGTATAATATTCAACAGATTCGATAGGCATAACCATCGCAAGAGGACCTAGTAGCGCAGATACTATAATAGTAGGTAACCAAGTGATGGGTTTTTTAACAATATTTTTAAATTGTAACATCGAAGTGCCGATACCAACTGCAATAGTTTGACCGATTTTATTATCATGAGCAGTATGAATTGCAAATCCTAACATTTGAGTTGAGCAACCAATAAGAGCTGCGTAACAAGCTAGAGGAACATTTCCGATTTGAATAGCTACACAAATAGCTACACTAGATATAGGTGCTGTAAGAGCCATACCTACTAAGACTGAAATAATAATACACATTAAGAATGGAACTGCATTAAATGATTTTTCGATAACATAACCGATTCCTAAAGTTATATAATGAACATAATTTGCAAGTAATATACTATATATTAATGAACAAATTAAACCAATTAGTGGTAATAAGATTACATCAACTGGTGTCTTTTTACGAACTATATATTTAATCGCAAGTAAACATAAAACAGCACTAATATAACAAGATAAAGGATCAGATATTGAACTTACAGCACCTGTTTTAAAGCTAAATGCGTAGTTACCTATCATACCCGCAACCATAGATGCGACTATAACGATACCATTTTTCTTTAAGGCAAGAGCTACACCTAAACCAATACCAGCACCCATAAGGGCTTTAATTTGTGTTGTATATGTTGATACAAAAGACAAAGCCGGAATACGCGCAAATAAGTCTAGTATTGTACCGATTATAAGTGTACCAAACAAACCTATTGCCATACCATTTGTCGATAACATCAACTTTTCTTTTAATATTTTTGAAAATTTCTTTTTTTCTATTTTTTCATTTTCCATAATTAACCTCTAAAACAAAATAAATTATATTACTACACAAGGCAAAAATAAAGATAATTATTTAATTTGAAAATAAAGTGTGATAGAATAAAAAAGATGATTATAAGATAAATATAAAAATTAACATAAGGAGTTCATTTATGAGTGATATTAAAAGATTTGAATATGACTGGGCAGGACGTCCTCTTATTATTGAAATCGGTGAAGTTGCTAAACAAGCTAATGGTTCTTGTTTAGTAAAATACGGAGATACAACTGTTTTATCTGCTGTATGTTCTAAAGCTAGTGAAACTGTTCAAGATTTCTTCCCTTTAATGGTTTTATATCAAGAAAAATTATTTGCGAATGGTATCATCCCTGGCGGATATTTACGTAGAGAAGGAAAAGCTACTGAACATGAGACTTTAACAAGCCGTTTAATTGATAGACCTATTAGACCTTTATTTGCGGAAGGATTCTCTGATGAAGTACAAGTTGTAAACCAAGTACTTTCATATGATCCAGACTGCTCACCTGAGATGGCCGCTATGTTAGGTTCATCAATTGCTTTATCTATTTCAGATATTCCTTTCGAAGGACCTATTGCTGGCGTTAAAGTAGGATACATTGACGGTGAATATGTGATTAACCCAACACCAAGCCAGCTAGCTAAAGGAAATAGAATTGATTTAACAGTTGCTGGTACTAAGGACGCAATTAACATGGTTGAATCAGGTTCATCTTTCGTTAATGAAGATGAAATGTGGGGCGCTTTAGTATATGGTCACAAAGAAATTATTAGACTTTGTGAATTTGTAGAAAACATTCAAAAAGAATGTGGAAAAGAAAAGGTAAAACCTTTATTATTCGTAGTTGATAAAGAAATTGATAAAGCTGTAAAAGACTATATCGAAGCTGACTTAGTTAAGGCTATTAGAATTGAAGATAAGTTAGAGCGTTATGCGGCTATAGATTTAAACAATAAGAAGGCTATCGAGCACTTCTCAGAAAAAGTTTTCACAAAGCAATTAGGGGACATCGTAGTTGAAGATGTAGAAGCTAAGAAAGCTTATTTAGCTCAAGTACAACATACTTTAGATAATATTTTATATACTGAAGTAAGAAAGATGATTGCGGTTGAAAAGATTAGACCAGACGGAAGAAAAACTGATGAAATTAGACCTTTATCTAGCCGTGTAGACGTATTACCACGTGCTCATGGTTCAGCATTATTCACTCGTGGTCAAACACAATCATTAGGTACAACAACCCTAGGTTCTCTAGCTGATGCACAAGAAATTGAAGATTTAAACGGAACTCATACTGAACGTTTTATTTTCCAATATAACTTCCCTCAATATTCAGTAGGTGAAACAGGAAGATACGGTGCACCAGGAAGAAGAGAAATCGGACACGGACACTTAGCAGGTCGTGCATTGTCTTACATTATTCCTAGTGAAGAAGAATTCCCATATACAATTAGACAAGTATCTGACATTTTAGAATCAAATGGTTCATCAAGCCAAGCCTCAATTTGTTCAGGTACATTATCCCTTATGGCAGCTGGTGTTCCTATTAAGGCTCCTGTTGCTGGTATAGCTATGGGTTTAATTACTTATGGAAATGATTATACAATTTTAACTGATATTCAAGGTCTTGAAGACCACCTAGGAGATATGGATTTCAAAGTAGCTGGTACAAAAGATGGTATTACTGCTTTACAAATGGATATTAAGATTCGTGGTATCTCTTACGAAATCCTAAAAGAAGCTTTATATCAAGCTAAACAAGGTCGTCTAGAAATCTTAGCTCATATGGAAAAGACAATTGACAAGGTTAGACCTGAATTATCTAAGTATGCACCTAAGGTTAAGATGATTAGAATCAATCCTGATAAGATTAAAGACGTTATCGGTTCGGGTGGTAAGGTTATCAATGAAATTATTGCAAAATGTAATGATGTTAAGATTGATATCGAACAAGACGGACGTGTATTTGTAATGCACTCTGATATGCAATATGTTGATAAATGTATTTCAATCATTGAAAACATGGTTCGTGAAGTAGAAGTAGGCAAAATTTATTCAGGTGTTGTAAAACGTATTGAAAAATTTGGTGTATTCGTAGAATTATGGGCTGGTTGTGAAGGATTATGCCATATTTCAAAATTATCTAAAGAACGTGTAGATAAGTGTGAAAGCGTTGTATCTTTAGGCGATACAATACTTGTTAAATGTATAAATGTTAACGAAAAAGGACAAATAGATTTATCAAGAAAAGATGCTTTATCTGAAGCAGAAAAGAAATAATATATTAAGTGCAATCGTGTATTGCACTTTTTTTACATTTTCGCATCATTTTTGTTGAAATTTACTTTTGTAAATTATATAATGTTAATATTACTAATTATTATTTTTTGGCAAAACTAGAGTAATCTAGTGACGCAAAGCTAAAGGGTCCTAACGGATAGCCAGTTGCAAAACTAACTATGAAGGAGGACCATAATGAAATTAAAAATTCAACTTTTAAAATTATTAATTTTAATTTCAATAACATCAATTTGTTTTTTATCCTCCATTTTTGCATGGTTTTCAAGTGTAAACACAAATACGGCTTCTTCAATTAACGGAACTGTCATTAAATATACTAATGATGGTTTAACAATTTCAGGCGATTCAGAAGCTAGTTCACAAAGAACTTATAAATTACACGAAGAAATCAATTATAATCTTAAAGCTACAAATTCTTTTGATTCAATTGTAGTAGATTTTAATGTAACTAGTGTTTCAAAAGAAGAATACATTAAACTTTGTAAAGAAAATACATATCTTCTAGATATAGACACGCCTTCTACCTCTTCAAGCTACGAAACTAAGGTTAGTGAAAAGGCAAACGAAATGTATAAATTTTATTCAAACAATAATATTTTAGATTTTTATACTGGTAAAATTGTTAAATCTGATACTGAAATATCTTTAAACAAACGAACTGAGATAAATTATAGAGATTTTACTGTAAGTGGGTCGGAAAACGATACATTTAATCTTGTTTTAAATTTTGGTACATCTACGTACCCCTCTTACACAGAAGATGATAAAACTTATACAGCTACTAATTACAATTGTTTTTTAATTGGCCTAAAAATAGAAATGACTTTTATTGCGAAAAATTCTGCACAAAGCTAAGGAGGTATTATGAGAAAAAAATTAATAATATTTATATCAATAATTATTGCATCTTTACTTATATCAATTTCCTCTGTAGCCTTATTTAATGCATATTTCAAAAAATTCCCGACAAAAATTACTACAACAAACATTTCATTTTTATATAATAACAAATCATATTTAAATGATATTTCTACTGAAGATATAACTCTTGTTAAAGGTGAACCAACTGAGCTTGAACTAAAGGTTGAAACTAAGGGTGGCGCAAAAATAGTTGCGGATTACACTGTAAGTTTATATGCAAGTGAAGAAAGTACAAATACTACTAAACTTATTGATGCAATTGATTTATACAAATATAACGGATATCGTTATGAATATGTTTCTAAATTATCAGATTTATCTAAAGATAATTTATATCAAATAACAGGTACATGTATTTCAAATAATGTCTCTACAATTAAACTTGCATTAGTATATAATGCAGAAATTAATGATACATATTTTAGTGAATCATTAAAAAACAAAGTATTAATTCATACCGAAGCTAATGCGGAAATATCGACATCAAGTTCATTTTATACCTTTGTCTCAACAGAAGACGAACTTACTGAGGCGCTAAAAGAAACTAATAAAGAGATTGTTTTAACTAGTGATATAACTTATTCAAATGACGTAACAGCTACAAACATCGGTTTCGATTTAAATGGTCATAATTTAACTTTAAATGGCACAAATACTATTTCTTTTGATGATTCAATGGATGATAGATTATATTTTGGTGACCTGACTAATTCAACTACATCAAGTATCACAGGTACTATTAAATTAAGCGGAAACGTAGTAGAGGTATATAATAATTATTCTAGCTGTTTCACATATGACGCATCTGATACAAATTTATTAACTTCTCTTGCAAATAAATTAGAGTCAAAGGCTAATAAACTTTCAAAAATAAAAGAATATAAATCAGGAGATACATTCGATATTTTAGATGGATATTATCAATATATTAATTCTATTAATTTATCAAGTAATGTTTTAGAATTTGATAAAACTAGTAAAACAATTAAAGTAAAAGATTATTCAAATGAAACAACATCGAATTTCTATATAGTAGTTAACGATAAAACTATTTATGATCAAATTTTATTAAGCGATACATCTATAAATTCTGTCCTAGAAAGAATTAAAACTTATTTAAGTGGTTATATTGTAAATTCCTCAATTCCACTTTTAAATTATGATAATATATCAAAAAGTCATATTGAATATATAATTGATGATAATAATCAAAACAACATATTGTCTAGTACTGGTATTTATCAGCCTAACGGACTTGATTATGTTAAATCAATGAATTCGGTATCTTTAATTAAGCCTAAAATTATTATAAAGATAACAAATGAACATAGTTCTTTAACTTATACACTTAAAGATGATGAAACAATTAATTTAATTCCTTTAACAGAATTACAATTACAAAGTTTATTAGTTACATACATCCCATTTGAAATGATCCCTGATTCGACAAATGAAACTATTACTTATGATACATTCTTAAGTTCATTTAAGGATAAATTAAGTCAAGATGTAACTACAAATGTAAGTGGTGTTAGTATAGAAGATGCGTGTGAAGATTATGTCACAATAGACGAGAACGAGAAAAAAGTTTCTTTAAAAAATGATAACATTAAGACTAACTCAATTTACGAGACATATTTCACATTTAATACAGCTGTAAATTTTAATGATGTTTTAACATATACATTTGATTCAAAACTTAATATTACAATCCTTGGTAAAGAAAAATATGTAACAAAATATGATATTTCAAATCGTTTAAGTTCAAAATTTAACGAAAATGATTACATAAGTGGTTCGGGGTATAATTTCTCAGGTTATGGTTCATTGTGTCCTACATTAAATGGTATTAAAACACCAATTTATGTTAAATATGAAATTGTAGATTCGGCTCATGAGTCTTTTGTTGCAATCATCTATGAATATAATTTAGTAACTGAACTAGAATCGCAAGTTTCATATTTCGTTAAAAATAATGACGAGTATACATTTGTAGATGAAAGTAATGCGGTTAAATTCACATTAGATAATCAAGAATATTATTTCATTTCAACTACAGAATTAACTAGTCAAGGTATTACCTACAATGGTACTACTTATACATTTAATGACCAAGCTTATGCATTATTATATAAATATGATTCATATATTCAAATAAAGCCAAATTTAGTCCCTCAAGATGAAGTTACTAATGTAAAAATTAAAGCTACTCTTTATAGTGATAGTAGTTTTAATACGCCTTATCAAGAAGATTTAATATATAATTTTACATTCCCTGTTGAGGGTATTATTCATTATGGTAACAATACTAATAATGTAAAAGATTATTTATTATATCAAGCATTATTAAAATGTTTTGATAAGAATAATGATTCACTTATTTCATATAGTGAATCAAGACAAACTATGAGTGAAATTAAAGCTAATTTAGATAGTAAAGGTGTTTCTTATTACAAAATTGATCCTACTTATAATATTTCTTATTTAGATTTTTCTTCAAGCTATATAACTACATTAGAAGGTATAGAAAACTTCCCTAATATCACAGGACTATCATTTAAAAAATCTGGTATTTCAAGCTTAGACAGTTTAGAAAGTTTATATTCGCTAAAATATTTAAGTTGTGATTCGAACAAAATTACTGATTTAAGTTCTTTAAGCTTGTTAGATGATTTAGAATATTTATCATTATCTAATGATTTGGTTACTTCAATAGAGCCTTTAAGATATCTTTCAAATTTAAAATATTTAAATCTATATAACAATAAAATTATTGATCTTGATCCTTTGTCTAATATGACAAATCTTAAATATTTAGATTTAGGCATTATGAAAAACGGAAGTATTGAGTTCACAAATGATCCAAAAATTAGTTATTTGTTAGCGCTAATCATGGTAAATTCTAATAGTCCGGAAGTAAGAACAGGATCAAATGCCACATTTACTATAGGCGACGAAGCTAAAGTTGCAGTTACAATACTTAAAAATCTTGAAAGAATTAATAGAGTAAATCAAAAATTGTATCTACCTTCGTCTTATACTGAGGGTAGCACAACATATGCAGTTTCATGGACTTCAAACAACTCAAAATTAACTCTTACTAAAGGTGCTAACGGATATTATGAGGCAACTGTTAGCGATTCGATAATAGACGAAGAAGTAGAATTCTATATTCAAGTTGGTTCTGTTGGCTACTTACGTACAATGAGGGCAACAGTTTATAAAACGAATGAAGCTTCTGTGTATGACAGATATATTTATGTACCAAGTACACAAAGTTATTTCAATTTAACAACCTCAGGTTTTGATTCAAATTTAGTTAATGTTCTATTTGACAAATTTAATAGTGACGCAAGTGAAACAAGTGTATCTATAGGTGACGGTGTGACAGTTTCTGAAAAATATGTAATATCTGATGCCGATTATAATGCGATAATTAATAGTACTGACGATACATTATCAATTGATTTATCTTATAACAATATTACATCGCTTACTGGTTTATCTTATTTTGTGCCTTATATAACAAGAAATAATACATTCACAAATATTGATATTGATTTAGAAGGTAATGCTATTGACAGTCTTCTAGAATTAAATAATCTAGGTACAATTAATAGTCTTAAAATTGGTTCTAACAAATATGATTTTAATGAACTATTAAGTGGCGAAAAGGGCGCAACTGACGAGAAAACATTATTAACCATATCTAAATTATATGTATATGAATGTTATGATTTAGATGATTATGATGTATTGTCATCATTATTTAGATATTACTTTATTTCTTCAAATAATGTCTCAATTTATTTAAAAGATGATTTGGCTATATGGAACCCTTACGAAGATTTACTACCATATAAGATGAGTATATTACCTAGTGCGGTTACATTTAAAAAAACGGGTACTATAAACTTATTCAATACAAATGGCCTTTATACTAATAGTGAGGGTATTGCGATTGACTTCTACGGATATACTCATTACTTCAAGCGAGGTGCAGAATGTAGCGATGTAACCTTACTTACTAGAAGTAATACTGGTGAAAAAGCATACAATGCGATAGCATTTCAAACTTATAATAATTACTTTGATTTATCAAGTGATGGTATTTTGACATATAAGGCATATATTTTAGGGAACGAAGCTTCTTATTTAACTACAGCACTAAAATATACAAATTCTAGTAAAAATCTTACTATATCATATGATTATTTATTGCAAATTAATACTATTGATATTAGTACTGATATAATTGTTACTTTAGGTAGTGAATCAAAAACACTAAAAGAAACATTTAATTCATTAGAACTTAAAGAAAAAATAATTAGTCTTGCGCTTAACGCAGGTTCTTTAAGCGATACTGATACCACATTAACGGTTGACGAAATTAATAACCTAGGTTTAGAAAGTTTTAAATTTACACAAATGTCTTCACCAAGCAGTGGAACAATATTTAAAGGTTTAAAATATATAACTACTTTAAAAGAAATTACTGTAGATTACGATTTTAATTTTGATAACGGAGAAGAACTAGTTAATATAACTAAAATTACTGCGACAAATAGTTATGTTGATTTTACAACATTAACTACTACATTAACTAATCTTACTACTTTAAACTTTAGCCAAATATATGGCTTTAATGTTCCTAAAGGTACAGGCGCATATTTGCCTAATTTATCAAGTCTTACTATTGATTCAACTAAGGGGGCTAGTGATTATGAGTATTTTGATCTTCATCAATTAGGTAATTTTATTTATGAAGATAGTGATACAAGTAAATCTAGCTTAAGTTACATGTATTTAAATAATATAAATACAAAAAATAAAAATGGCTTTACTATTGGATATGTTAATAATATCATCGTAAAAATTAGAAATGCTTATTACAACAAAAATAATGGTGATTCATATGTTGAGCCTAAGTATTACATAGGTACTACTAAGACAAATGCAAATATCGCATCTTATGGTTATGTTTGTTATAAATATGTAGATGATGATATTACAAAAGGTATAAATTATTGTTATCTTTTAACTGATTCTACTCAAAAGTGGACAAGCGTAGCAGAAAAGAGTACTACAGAAATCACTGTAACACCTAATAAGAAATCTTCTGATTCTAATATCACAGACTTTGGTTTGAAATATGGGGACAGTTTAGATAGTGCAACTAATTGGAACTCAGTTGATGAAACATCTAAAATTAAGCTTAATAAAGATACAAAACTTTATTTACCAACAAATACAAAATATTTTATGTTCTCTCTTCAAAATGATACAAATGTTTTAACTAATGATAATGAGATGACTTGGTATGTTACATATAGAGATTCAAGTGGTAATAAAGTATTAGGTAATACTATATCAGGCACAGAAACTAATGGCTATATAGAATATACCTTAAGTCTTGATGCTTATTATATAATTTGTGGAACAATCCCTAATAAATCTGCAGTATTTGTATATCAATTTGTTGTAGGTTCTGGAGAGGGCATATATTCTCGATTTACAAATAATAATTTACGTTTCATCACTTTCTATTTTGCAGAGTTAGATGAAAGAGTTAATGCATGGAAAGGTTTGAGTTTAGTCCAAGATAATGGTATAAAATATTCTGATTTTGCGGAATGGTGTAACACAGGAATTAATTTACATAGTTGCACGAACTGGATATCAGGTTATGATAATTATATTAATATTTCAAGTATTGATGATTACAGTAATGAAAAGATTAAGAACTATTTATTTGATTCTACAAATGGAAAATTTAAAGACTTTTATGAATTAAATATTCCTAATCTAAAATATGATGATTTCTCAAGTTTTGCCAAACTTACTAATGTTACTACTTTATCAATAGACGGCTCACAATTTAAGTTTGATGAAAATAGCTTCACAAATTATACTAAGATTACTAATTTAAATGTTTCAGGTTGTACTTATTTCTCTCCTAGCGCATTAAAGTCTTTACTAGATGTAAATACTAATATTAGTTCATTTAATCTTACAGGCACAATGTGTGAATACAATTATAAAACATTAGAATTATTTAGTACGTGGGGTCGCACTGAGAATTTTAGTTTAACAATAAATGGTTCAACTATTACTACTTCATCAAGTGTAATATTGTCGGAACTTGAAAAAATTAAAACCGATTTAACTAATACAACTTACGATATAGAAGATGAAACAAAACCTATTGGTTATATTTACGCGCATAGAGGTTCTTCAAAACCAACTACAACTAGTACATATACACTAAATTTTGATTATGTAGATTATTTCATTACTGCAATAAACTCTTATCAATTAACAAGTTCAACCGCTGTTCCTGTTAATATTAAAGTAACTGATTCTTCATTCAATATTTTTAAAGATATACCGGTTAGGTTTAATGTAACGTATAATAAGATTACAGAGGCTGGTAAATTTGAAAATGGTAAAGGTATAAGTGATTTAAACTATGAACTTATAGCATATGCAATAAAAGAGAATGCACTTACATATGATTCAGGCTTTAAACTTACAAAAAATGTATATATTTCTTCTGACTTCGCATATTTGACTGATACTAATTTAACTAATTTTTATGTAACAAGTGACTCAACTTACTTAATTCTTAAATTTAAATCTGATAGCACATATGCATTCTATATTTCAAAAGAAAGTTATATTAAAGGTTTATATGCTTATTTTGAAACACATAAATTATATAAGTCTGGTAGTACGCAGTCTGATACTAAACAAGACGCAAAGACCGGGCTAGATTGGGTTGATGATTATAAATATGTATTTAATACTAGTAGTACACTACCTACTTCAGATTCCCCTTATTTATATTATGATTCAAATACAAGTGGAAACGAAGTTATATTAACTGTAACGCTAAATAGTGATTACAAATACATGTATGTAGACGGCGTTAAATATAATTTAGTACTTGCGACTGAAAAAGATCATTCAGCTAATGGCATCACAATTCAAAACAATGTCTTAACAATTGATTCAAGTGTATTAATAAATTCAACAAAAAAATTTGAATATAACAAAAACATAGAAATAAAATTGAAATATCAGCTTACCGATGATAATGGAGCTGTTTATGCGACTAGCAATAATACTGAAGCTACTATCGTTTTATATCATGCGTCAAGTAATGATGATTATGTTGCTGATTACAATTTATATGTTCTTGCAAAAGGAAATTCGACAGATGGCTTCTATTTATCTACAAATGATGAAACATCAAATAACAAAACTACATTTGATACAAGTAAAATTGTATTGACTAATTCATCTTATAATGTAAGCGAAAGCGGTACAGTAGGTATTATTCCCGCAAGTTATGTATTTGAATCTGGTCAATTAATTTCAATAATTATTAGAAATGATTTTGGTAATGCGGCTTTAAGTGATGTATATGACGCAACAGGAAGAATCATTGGTAAAGTTCTTACTAATATTGATACGATTACCGAGCTTAATACTAATTCATCTGGTAATCTTGGTAATGAATATGTTACTTCTTTAGAGGGTTTACAATATTTTGTTTCACTAAAGAGTTTGCAATTATCAAAAAATATTTATGGTTCTCTTGATCCTATAAAAGATTTACATCTAGAAGGCTTTTTCTATCAAACAACATCTGATAAACCATATACAAACGTAGAAGATTTCACACCATTACTTGAAGGTTCAAGCGATACACTTAAAAATTTCCAATTTGGTGGAAATGCGGCGAGTGCACTAACTGATATGTCATTCTTATTGAATTTCAAGAATCTTCAATATGTATATCTAGAAAACAAAGGTGATTCTAGTAACCATATCGGCAAGAAATATGTTTTGAGTCAAGAATTTGCTTATTTAACTTATCAATTAAATAATAAGGGTGTAAAAGTTATTTTGATGGATGGTTCTGTAGGTGGTTATGTTGTAAATAATTATCTACCTTGGTCTGGTAATGAATGGTGTGTAAAAGTTAATGATAATTATATTGAAGGAATCAATTTATTATCTTTATATAGTTCATCTAGTTTTTCAAAAACGCCAACTTTAACTAATGACTATTTATTAGAATTCGATAAATCTAACAGTGCTTATTACAAAACTGATAGTACTGGCAATTATATTTATCTTCCGGCAACAATTGAAGAAAATGGTAAATTGCATTTATTAAGTTATACAACTGATACCTATAATGTAAGTAATAATATAAATAATTTAGGTTATTATTTAGTTAGTGATTCAACGGAAACTAAGATAGATGAACCTAGTGAGACTGTAGAAGATAATTCTTATTATCTATCATATTTAGCTAAAACAGAAATTTTATATGTTAAATTTAAAGTTAATGATACAACAGACGCATATAAATTGTGTTCAAAAACTAAGGTTAATGTTTCTCTAGTTGCCGGTCACGATGAGAAACAATATGTATTTAACCGAACACTTACACTAAGATTTTATTAAAGAAAGGGGTTATGAAAGTGAATAAAAAAATAATTGTTTTTATAGTTTTATTAATTGCTTTACTTGTAAGCTTTATAAGTATAGCAGCTAATGTAAAAATTGAATATTATTATAATACTACACTTGATACCCCTTCTTTTAGTGTAGTAGATAATAAAATTAGCCAAACATCGACAACTACGATAAATGATACCTCAACAGTTGATATTTTAGAATGTGATAACAACGTATATTCTTTAAAAGAAACAGGAGCTAGTCTTAGTTATTCATCTTTTGATAGTTCAAAAAATTATATTATATTGCCAAATACTATTAATTATACAATTAATAACGAAAAGAAGACTGTAATATATAAAAACGAATATATAAATTCTCTTTATGATTTGACACTTGTAACAAATTCGAAATATTATAATAATATATTTGATCATGCTAAAAACACAACTCTAGCAGAAAGATTCATATTTTTATCTGACTTAACTATTGATAGTGAGACTACAATCACAAAGCCTATATCGCTTACTATTTTAGCTAATCTAACATTAGAAGCTAACTTAAATATTATAAATTCTTATGCTGGTAATTATGATATTACTTTAGGTGATAATTACAAAATAACATCAACTAATAATTCTAAAATTGTAATAAACCAAACTAAGACAACTTATAAATATTCAAGTTCTATATCAAATGATATCTTAACTACAAATAATACTATTTCTCTAGATTTTGCAACTGATTTTATACGTTCTTACATACCTTCATATTTAGTCAGTGATATTTATTTACCAGATCAATTTATTTCCTCTAGTATTAAATATGAATATAAAGTTATTAAGGAAGAAAAAGAATACGATTTTGTAGGTAATTACGAAGCTTATAAAGATTACATTGTAGATAATAAAATAAATATTAAAGTCTATATTATAAATGGCGATGATTCTAATACTCTTGAAAAGGATATTATTATTGGTAATTCTTTAGATTCTCTAAAATTAATAATAGAATCAGAATTAAGTACGACTAATAGCTTTTGTGATTATAATCTATTATATTTAATAAATTCTCTAGATATTAAGTCTAATTTGACATTTAAAAAAGCTACTGGTTTTGATTTATTAATAAATAATACTAATATCACTGAAGATACAACAATTACTTATAATGCAGATAATGCATGTTATTCATTAAATAATGACAAAGTTACTAGCATAAATTTTAGAAGAATAAGTCTTGAAGAATCAAAGTTTACATTAAATCTAAATAATAATGATATAACTATCAATTTAAAAAGTGCTAGTAAAGATGAAATTGTTCAATATATAAATTCTTATCTTCATACCTATGTTTTAACTAATGATAATTTACCTTATAGTGTTTTAAATATTGCTGATAACTATATTTATTTAGGAAAAGATACTAAAATCATTAAAAATAACGTCTTTACTGATTTAACATTTAAAATCTTAAATACAAGTACTGATACAGAAACAGAGATATCAGACTTTACATATGATACAACTAATAAAGAAATAAAGGTTACAACTAAAGATTATGATAAACTTTATTTAGTTTATTATGATAATGGTGAGGAAATATTTAGAACAAAAATTGTAAAATCTCTAAATAGTAGTGCTGGGGATAATACAGATTTTGAATCAAACAACCCATTCGAATCATTATTTACGGATTCAACTAATTGGTTAAATAGTCAAACATTTGAAATGCCTGATAATTATAGAAGTTTTTATGCAAATATTTCCGTTGTTACAGTTAATTCTGTATCTTACAATACAAGTCACACTGAAACTATTTCAATTAGAGGACAAGATTATTCATCTTGTGCGACTCATAATATGATTACGGTTTCTAAAGATAAAACTTATAGTAATGATACAAATTATGCTAAAAATATCACTTTAAATATTAATCC
>CAVGYR010000019.1:0-2324 GCA_963633325.1 uncultured Treponema sp. | reverse complement strand
GTGACTTATATAATTCTGAAGCTAGTAGTATAACTGCAACTCATACTTATACATTCACAATTCCTGGTATTTTGAAATGTGGTTCGAATACTGATTTGGGTAATAAAACACCAAATGTTTTCTCTTCAAGTTTGATTTACAATGATATCTTAGATTATTTGAAAACAAATAATCATTCATCATATTATTCAGATAATTATATTTTGACTAATGTTAAATATTTAGATAGTTTAGTGCTTGAAAATTCAGGTAATGATACAAATGAATCTAGACTAGATGGTATTGAATATTTTACAAATACTAATTTAATTACAATTAAGAATTATAATTTAACTGATATAACTGCCTTTAAATATCTTAATAATTCTAATTTAGATATACTAAATTTGAGCAACGACTCAATAACAAGCGTTATTTTAAGTACAAATATTTATAATTTAAGACTTAAGACATTAGATTTAAGTAGAAACAACTTAGGTGGTATTTCCTCGTTTAAAGGAATTTTCTTTAGAACTATTACTAATCTTAATTTAAGCAATTGTAAACTTAAAACTATCACAGGTTTAGATAATGTAGTTTATATCGAAGAGCTTAATATTTCTAATAATAACATTGATCATTTCGAATGTTTGAAAAACCTAGAATATTTAAAAAATGTTTATTTATATAATAATACATTAGATACAAATACTAATAATTATTATGGTACTGATGGTTTAGTTAATAAAGTTGTATATTATTGGATATATAAGACTAGTAATGTTAATGTCTATGTTACAGAAAGCGATATCTTTAGTTTTACAGGCACAGAAGAAACTAGACTTTTACATTTGAATGCTATTGTAATACCTACTAGAATGTCTAGTGCAGAAAAGACTACTCTAACTTCAAGTCTAACTTCAGCAGGATTTAGTGTAATATCATTTACTGATACACAGGATGATTCAACACACGGTCGTCTTGTTGTAAGCTATACTTTAGATAACACTACATCATACCGCGAATTTTATTACGAGGTGATATCATGAAGAAGTTTTTTATAGCTATTTTATGTATATTTACACTCACAACTATATTTACTACAACTTATGCATGGTTTATCGCGAAATCAAATGTTGGTTATATAGTAGCTACTGATATTAACTTAAATGTAGATGGCTATTATATAACTACAAATACAAATGGTGAAGCTACAGAAGATAAATGGAAAAGCTTGAATGATAAATCAAATCCAATATCTATTCAATTTGATAATATTATTCATTTTGCATTTGTAGTTACTAATAATAGTGATACTAGTGTAGATATGAATATAAAATTATCTGACTTCTCTAGTTATATATTTGATTCAATAGAAAATCATACTGATGATTACGGTGTAAGTACAAATGATAAAGATAGCATCACAAAATACAATTCTAAATTTTTCCTTGCGATTGATTCTCTAACTATAAAAAATTGTGCTAATTCTTATAGCCCTACATTAGAAGAGAAAAGTA
This sequence comes from uncultured Treponema sp., assembly GCA_963633325.1. Classification (GTDB taxonomy): domain Bacteria; phylum Bacillota_I; class Bacilli_A; order Acholeplasmatales; family Anaeroplasmataceae; genus JAEELC01. The sequence goes on along the minus strand of CAVGYR010000019.1, from coordinate 825 downwards.
CTGATTTGACAACTTTAGATATTTATGAAGACACAACATATACTTATTCAGATTCTACATATTTCTTATGGAAATATAGTTATCGAAATCAAATTCTAAAAGATAATGTTAGTATATCTAAAGGTCAAAGTAAAATTATTTATTTAACTTTAAAAAATAATCAATCAGCTATTTCTTTACAAAATGATTATCCTGCTTGGCTTAAAGCTAAAGGTGCCACTTATGTCGAGGCTAATTATGATAATAAATATGACTCAACTAATATTGAGACATATTTCACAAATTATTACTATGCAGAAAAAGAAACTCTTTATGAAGACTCAGCAGACGTAGGTACAACTCTTAAAGATACAACAATTTGTATTGATTATTTTGAATTCACTTGTGATATTTAATGATAAAAGGAAGATTAAATTTTAGACAATTTTAATCTTTCTTTTTATTTTTCTTGACAAAGATTATTAGTTTATTTTAAAATAATTAGGCTATATAGTGGGATAATCGAGCAGTAATGTTAGGAAAGTCCATGCTAGCACAATCTGAGATGATTGTAGTGTTTGTGCAAGTCCAATAAATAAGGCTTGGTACCTTTTAGGTAACGGCAAATATATGATCTAAGTGGAAACATATGATTATATAGATAAAGCGCCACAGTGACGATACTTTTGGAAACAAAAGAGTGAAACGGGGTAAGCCCCTCAAGCTAGAAACCCAAATTTGGTAGGGGAGTTCATTCAAGCGAACTGAAGTAAGAATGAGAAGCGTAAGCTTAGATAGATGATTATCACTAGAAATAGTACAGAACATGGCTTATTAGCTATATAG
>CAVGYR010000018.1:12554-20171 GCA_963633325.1 uncultured Treponema sp. | reverse complement strand
CAATAACCTCCTAAGTTATAGACCGCCTGTTCGAATCAGGTCGGGAACGCCATTTGAAATTACGTCTCTTTGCAGAGACTTTTTTTATTAATTTACCTTTTCTTCTTTCTTAGAATTTTAGATTAATATATAATTTATGTAAGGATGTGATAATATGGTTAAATCAATAGAAGCTTCTAAAGCTCTAGAATGGCTTATTGAAGGTAACAATGATTATATAAATGCGAAAACAAATCATAATGGTGATATATCTTTAGAAAAGAGAGCACATTTGCATCGTCACGGGCAAAATCCTTTCGCAATCGTCGTTTGTTGTAGTGATTCACGTGTAATTCCTGAAAATATATTTATGAAAGGCTTAGGGGATTTATTTGTAATAAGATTAGCGGGAAATGTTATCGGTGATTTTGCACTTGGCTCAATTGAATATGGTATTGAACATTTAGGAATAAAGCTAGTTCTTGTAATGGGCCATAGTGGATGCGGAGCTGTACATGCGGCTATGGAAGGTACGCACGATTCATATATTGGAGAAATTACAAAAGAAATAAAAAAAGCTATTAAAGATAGTAAAGATCCTACAAAAGCTTCAATTATCAACACTATAAATTCATGCAATAAAATTAAAACTAGCCCACTTCTTCAAAAAGATTTAGACAACGTTTTAGTTGTCCCAGCTTTATACCACACTCATACAGGACATGTTGAGATAATTGAAAAGCCTGAAAAATTTATAACTCTATAATGATCAAAAGCCCTAGTCAAACGACTAAGGCTTTTATTATGCAATTATTTTCTTTTCATCTTCTAATATTAAGTAAGCGTTAGTATTTTTATAAGCTTTGTAAATTGGGTTAAATATAAATCCTACAAGGACAAGTGTTACGCACGAAGTCGCAAGTGTTGAAGGTATTCCTGATACAGAATACATGAATGCTGCATCCATAGTATTGTATGCTGAATTCAACCAATAATATAATAAAGTTTTAATGAATATTTCGCCAAAAATGTTAAACGATATTGCAAAGCTAGATGCAATAAGCGCTACTCTAGCTTCTTTATCAACTTTATTACGTAAAATAAGGACAATAAAGCTAAAAATAAATAGCACTCCTAAAAGAACAGGTATTAACCAATGGAATTCTAAGGTTTTAGATACAATCTTTCCCGCCTTTTCATAGTTTACTACAAATTTGCCTTGATAACTTAAAATGCTTAAAACAGTCATAACTATTGTACTCACAAATAAAACAATGGTAAGGATTAAATTTAAAATGTTATTATCTTTTTCTTTTCTCTTTAACACTTTAAATAAGCATCCTGCAATTAAGCCCATGAAGAATTTTAGAATAAGGGTGCGAATAGCACTAGGTACACCGTAACCTAATTGGAAGTCCGCAAGCATCATTCCAATTGCACCACTAAATCCACCTAGAACGCCACCTATTATAAACGAAGCTAATATACATACAAAATTTCCTAAATGAATCATACCTACAGGTAATTTGATTTGAACAAATACACCCGCAAATGATAAAGCTGTGAATAAAGCTGTTAATATAGCTTTATATAAATTTTTATTTTTCATCTTTCCTTCTCCTTTTTTTAAACAAATAAACAAGCAAAATAATAGTTGATAATGAGATAAAACCTGAATAATCAATTAATACATCTTTTATACTAGCACTTCTTCCGTCTGTCAAAGCCTCAAAATAAAATTCCGATACGAATGCAAACAAAAGACCAATGCCATAGTGATATATTAAAGTTAATGATAAACTTCTATGTAAACACAAATAAAATATAATCGAAACAGTACCTAATACAAGGAAAAATCCAAAATGTCCTATTAGTTTTCTAATAAGTCTTGTGTAAGAATCAGTCATCTCTATATGGGAGTTAAATAATGTATTTAATATGTTTTTAATTATAGTAGCTACTAAATTACTAGATTCACTTGATTTAGTGCCCGTTTCTAAACATTTATAGCTAAAAAATAGTATTAGCATTACATAAATAATACCAAATATTAATGTTTTTATATGTTTCTTATTATTCATTATTTCACTCTTTTATTATATATTTTCAAAGCTTGTTTAAACAATTTATTTATTTCTTCCGCATTTTTAATGACAGATTTATGGCACAAATTAGCTTCTAATGTTTCGTTACAATTTTGACTTAAAATATAATCGTATTTATGAGCAGTAAATGCATATGTTTTTTTATTTGTGTCTTCAGTTAAATATTTAATTTTTAAAATATCTTTAGAATAAATTTTAAGATAAGAATTACCTTCGTATTCAGCACTTCTTTCAGCGCTATCCATTTTAAGAACTAAAATATCATCTATATTTAATGCATTAATCTTTTTTTCTAGTTCATCAATTTTATCACTTTTATCTAAAATCATATAATAAACAATATTATCACTTGTTATATTTTCTAAAACATTAAAAGAAATATAAGCTTGATCTTTTTTATTATTAAAATATTCTTGTTTTTCTTTTGTTTCTAATGCATTAGTAAATACATAATGGTGATTATTCAAAATCTTGCTTATAAACGGATTACAATTTTCTTCTTCAAATAAATTATTAAGCTTATCAGCACTTTTTCTCGATATATAATTTACATAACTGTATTCCCTTTTAGAAAAATCATAGACACTAGCACCAGACATACAAATAACTGGTGTTTTTATTTGTGTATCTTGAATCATAGTATTAATTGTTGAAGGCGTGCGAGTTGTATAAAGGCTAATATCTGCACCTTCTTCAATTAATTTTTCAAGTTGATATAATTTATATCCTGATAATTTATCTTTGTCTTGTAAATACATTCCGTCAAGTGAAAATACTAATTTGACTTTATCATTCTTTTTAACGTGATGTCTACTTAAATTTACAACAAGTGCGACCGCAATTCCTATCATTGTCGATAAAATTCTATTAGGACCATAAACAATAGGATTAGTTCCTAAAGAACACATAACAGCAGTTAGCGTCAATACAGCAATAAACGCGCATTCACTCTTCTTAATTACATTACAAAACCAAATAACCGCAACTACTGCTAAAGCGGATAATATGATTGGAACAATAAATGATAAAATAAATTCAACAGTTAAATCATCAGCTGTAAAAGGATTTCCTGAAAGCCAACCTGTTTCAAAAAAACCTGTTTTATCGTATGTAGGGTTTCCGGTAGCTGATATGTGTTGGAATGGCCATTCGTGCCCTGTAGCTTGATAAATCGAAACTACAAGTAAGCCAAACAAACCACCAATTAACGAAGCTAAAAATCTTAGTCGTGCTTGACCTAAAGATTTTGTTTTGTTGCTAGAAACACTATAAGCGGCAGCTAAGCAAGCGAAAAAAGGCGTATATAATTGAGTCGCAATCTTAACCGAACGAGTCATAGACTTGTTAATTGCATAAGCAATAAAAATAATAACAATATAAATTAATAAACAAATAAAAACAGAAATAGCAGTTTTTATATTTCGTAATCCTATTTTCATAAAAAACACCTCATTTTAATTATATATTAATTTTTTTGTTTTCGACAAATTATTCTAAAATTTTATAACATTTTTACAAAATAAAAGAGCGATTACTCGCTCAATTACTATTTGTAACCAAAAATTGTTTTTTTGGCATCGCTTCGCTCTAGTTTATTAATCTTATATCCGCTACCATCTAGGGCACTTTCTAGCAATTCTTTACTCATAAATTTATCACAAATAATTGTTGTTTGTCCTTTTTTGTGGTTTGATGTAATTTTCTTCACGTTAATTTTCTTGCGGATTAGATCATTAACATGAGCTTCACACATGCCACATTTCATTCCATCAATATATAAAATAATTTTGTACATAAATACCTCAACTAAGTGTAATATCTAAAATCATCATTAATATAAACCCGCACGCTAGTCCTAAAGTAGCTAAACTTGATTTAGTCCCGTTGTTTGCCTCAGGAATTAATTCGTCTGCTACAACATATATCATAGCGCCTGCCGCAAACGACAACGCATAAGGTAAAATCGTTTGTACAAATGATGTAATTAATAAAGCAAATAAAGCAGCTAAAGGCTCAACAAGTCCTGAAAGAACACCATACCAAAAAGCTTTTGATTTAGACAATCCACTCTCTTTTAAAGGCATAGATACAATTGCCCCTTCAGGAAAGTTTTGAATAGCTATACCAATAGATAAAATTAATGCAGCACGAGCTAATTCACTTGATCCATTAACTGCACTTGCGACTACAAGTCCTACTGCTAATCCTTCAGGAATATTGTGAATGACTATCGCAAGAAATAACTTCATTGTTTTACTTATTTTTCGTTTTTCTATTCCTTCTTCTTTATCATCAAAATGAACATGAGGAACAAAAGTATCAGTTAAAAATAGTATAACAATACCTATAATAAAACCAACTGAAGGGACTAACCAATGCTTGTAGCTATCAGAGTCAAACGAGTTAATCGCCGGTAACAATAGTGACCAAATGGCAGCTGCTATCATAACACCTGAAGAAAAACCTAATAATAATTTTAATAATTTATCATTTAATTGTTTTCTCAAAAAGAAAACCATCGAAGATCCAAGAACAGTTCCAAGAAAAGGGATAATAAGAGCTAAAATTAAATTTAATGGCATATCAACTTCTTATAGTTTCAATAAATCGAGTGTAATCTGCTTCTTCAATAGCACTAGCATCCGCCTCTGAGATTAATCCGCTAGCACCTAAATTTTTATTAGCCTCTTTTATTTCATTTTCCCAGTTTCTCATCCATTCTCCGCCTCCCCAGCCGTAAGAACCAAACAAGAATAATCTTTGTTTATCAATCACATTCATCAAATCATCAAAGAAAGGTCTAAATTCACCATCTTCAAGTTCTTCTGCACCCATAGCAGGGCATCCTAAAATAATAGTATTGTATTTACTAGCTTCCTCACTTGTAATATCAGATACATTTACCACCTTTACGCTTAAGTCTTCACCAATTTTATTTGCCATACTTAAAGTATTTCCAGTTGAAGACCAATATATTATAATCGCATTCATATTTTTTCCTCCTATTGCATGAAGCTATCTAATTTATATCCATTATCTAAATAATTTAAAACTGTATTAGTACAATTTTTAAATTTATTAAATAATTCTATCTTTTCTTCTTTATCCGAATAAATTTTCCAAAGCCCAGAATAAAGACATTTTTTATGATTTATAAAACCCACCACATCAGATAAATCATAACCAAGAAATATTCCTATTTCATGTGGAAAATTATCTAAATTATTTAATCTTGTTTTAAGGTGTGCTAAAAGAACATCGATATTTTTAGTTTGAGGATAACCACATTTGTATAAAAATGATAATTTTCTAGGTTCACATATAGAATTTAACAAAATATTTTTTCTATAAACTAAAATTAACATTCTACCATCTTTAACCTGAAGGATTTTAATAAAAAGAGAAGGGTTATAATTAGAGTTAACCTCACGAATATCTTCTAATAGTCCACTCATTTGTTCAATATTACAACTGATTAAATTACTAGCTTTAATCCCGCAAATGGCAGGGGCGGAATGAAGAGCTAAAACTCGACTAAATAATTCAGACATATATCCTCCTTTGTCTTATGTTAGTTAAGACTAACTATATTATATAATATTTAATTCTAAAGTCAAGAAATATGAATGAAAGAAAAAACTAGCACAATTTTGTGCTAGTAATAATGATTATGCTAAAGATAGACAAAAATTTGCAAATGTGAAACAGGAACCAAGTAATAAACTTAAGATAGCTACAATGCTTTCTTTAGTAAAACTATAACTTAGTAAGTTTGATGTAGTTGATGTGTTGATTAAACCTGTTAAGCTTAATTCATAAGATGTAATTTGTCCTAAATTAATTAATAGGACAAAAGCACATGCAATAGCAACGAAACTAATCGCACTAAATAAAATACCAGTTAATTTTCCTCTAAATAGTATCATAAATAAAGATAATATAGCCGCTACAAGTGGTAAGAAATAAGCTACAAACACTAAAGTAGATTGGTTTAACTTTAATGTAGTTGTTTGACCTAAAACTGTAGTTTCGCTTATAACTTTTCCTACTGCTAGATCTTTAGCAGTTAAATAAGTGTCAGAATTATCAAATAATGCATTTTGGAAAAACAAATAAACAACTAAAGCAACACAAACAATAGTTAAAATAGATAAAATTAATCTTAATAGTTTCTTCATATTTTATAAAAGAACTGTATTTCTACAGTTCCTCCTCATTTCTTATTTTAAATCTTTTGAAGTGATTGTTTTGTATGAAGCATTTGTACAATTGCTATTTAAAACAACGATATAAATACCTTCAACTGTATCGCCATTATCAATCTTTGCTTGAATTTCTTCTTTGCTCTTGCATCCCTTAACAGCTACTAAAACACCATTACGAGAATCACCGATTGCAACAGTAATATCAATACATTCTTTTCCTAACTTTTTCTTTGCTTGTTCATAAGTGATGTACTTGTTATCGTCATCCTTAGCTTCATTGTTGATCTTGTCTGCATAGCTTTGAGTTGCATTAGAACAAGATGCTGTTGTAAATGCAAATGCAGATAGAATACTTGCAATTCCAACTACTTTTAAAAATCTTTTCATAAATAATATCTCCTTCTACAATCTTATTATAGACTATTTTTATCAAAAATAAATATACAAATAATTATTTTTGTCTAATTTTAAGGATTTATTGCCCTAAAAATTTCAGCTACCATCTCCACATACTTCATGGCCTCGCTAGTTATAAGAACAAAAAAGCCTAATGCTAAAAAGCCAATGAAAGCCATATACACCGAAACTAGAACAGTAGTTGTTTTATTGTGTTTTTTTCTTTGTCTGTTAAAAAACAACAAAATAGGGGTTGATAATACAATAAAATAAGAACTACCTATATTAAAATATGAAGAATTTGGAATAAATGATAACAAGAAATCTAAAAGACTTAAAATCAAAATTATTGCAATTATAATAATGTTAAACGCAAATAATCCTTTATTAGTATATTCATATTGTTCATATCGCATAACAATCTTGTCATTTGCATTTATTTTCTTTTCTCTATATTTAAGTAATAACACTACAATAAAGAAGAATAAAAAACATACATAGCTTCTATGAACTAACAAAGCTCCCACTTCAATGCCAAATGAAACAATACCTAATTTATTTAGGCCATTTAAAACACATGATGCTAAAAAATATAAAACAGGAATGATTGCCATTAAACGGAAGATTGTTAATCTTTTCTTTGTTTTGAAGTTTGGTGTATATAAGGTAAAAAATGCGAATAAACTACATATAAATACATCTAAAAATGTATTAAGGTTTGCAAATACAGCTGATATATATGAAACTATTTGCAATATAAATTTATGAGCCTCAGCTGGCATCTCTCCTTCTACATTTAACATATATAGAAATGTTTCTTCAAGAAATGGCACAATAAATAATCTGAATATTAATATTTCAAACAAATAGAAAAGAGTCGCTAAAACAAAATAAATAATACAATATTTTTTTAATTTGTCGGTGTTTCTTGT
>CAVGYR010000018.1:0-12544 GCA_963633325.1 uncultured Treponema sp. | reverse complement strand
TTCTTGTAATATTAGCCAAAATAGTAACTAAAATAAAAGGCGTACTTAGATTAACAAGGGATTTAAAAAATTTAAGACCTTTTTCTAGATCATCGGTTAATTCACCAGTCATTTTTGTGTAAATTAACATTAGGGAAGCAATTTCTGCAATTCCTAACAATATAATAGCTATAAATCTTAACAAATTAGCCGATATAAAAGGGCGAATCTTAATATCTTTAAATTCTTTTTCGCTCTCCATAACACCATCTCCCTATTTAAATTTTATTTAATATTCAAAACAGCTTTTTCTATTGTTCCTGAAACAATAGTAGATACTCTTTCTACAATCTTTACAGGATCATCTTTCATATCATTTTTAACCCAGTCTAAAACAACTTGAACAAACGCATACATATAAAATTTAGACACAAATTCTTTATCTTCTTCACGTGCATGACCATCTTTAGATTTTTCACAAACAACTTTATAAATTCCAGGATATACTAGTTTATATAAATATTTTTGAAGGATTTCAAGAGGAACTGATTTGTAAATATTCATAATAAATACTTTATCTTTTTCAAAAAGTCTAAATATGGCTAAAAAACCTTCTTGCCAATTGTCATAATTGTTTTTGTCTTTAAGCGCTTTATCCGCATCTTCAATACAAATCCATTCAACTAAATCAATAATATCAGAAAAATGATAATAAAATGTTTGTCGATTAATATCACATTGTTCTGTAATATCATTAATTGTTATTTTTGATAGAGGTTTCTCTAATAATAATTCTTTTAAAGCATAGGCAATAGCTTTTTTTGTTGTTAAACTACTCATAAAATACCACCTATCATTATCATAACACAAGTTAAAAAAAACCTCCTTATTTTTTTAAGGAGATTTCATGAATTTTATTTAATTAATCCGCTATCTTTTAATAAGATTTCGACATCAGTACCTTTTGTTTTCTTCTTAACAATCTTTAATAAGGCTTTTTCTTTTACTGATAATTTGCAATCTTCAAGAGGTCTCTTATCTAACGCATAGTAACAAGCTCTTAAAAGTTCACGAACGTCGTATTGGCTACCCCAAACTTCAGGAACTGCTCTATCAATATTTAATAAAGTATAAACAGCTTCCATACCAGTTCTAATAGAATATTCTGTAGTGAATATTGTGTCTCTAGGAGTTTCTGCAAATTGACCTAAGAATGCAAAGTTAACTGCACAGTGAGGTACAACTAGAGGTCTGTCTTCCCACTTTCTTGGTTGAAAGAATGCATTAATGTATGGCATATAACAAGTTGTAGTATTACACTTTGTTTTTGCATAAGAATCAATCTTACTCTTATCAATACCAATGTGATATAACCATTCCTTACAAACTTCTTCACCTGTACAATCTTTCATTGCCTTTTTAACATAATTACCAGGTTTTATTGTACTTAAAGAATATACCCAAATTAGAACACTATTCTTATCTTGGCTCTTAAATTGAGGTTGACGATTAATTGTCCATGATAGATACCAGTTGTCAGTACTATCCTTTACAGAAACGATACCACCTGTTGTAACTTTACCATCACGTGGATCACGCTTACAAATGTTCATGATATGTTTGATAATATCTTCATCACTTGTTTGAATAGTAGCACTCATCCAGTTAGTCGCATCAATATCTGAACAGAACTTATCAGGATTACCGAATTCGCCGTTATCAGCTTGAGCAGCTATCTTCTTCCATAAGTCCCAAGATTCGCCACTACCATTCTTTAATTTAGATAAATCAGGTGCAGTATTTTGGTCTCCATAACAAGAGCTATCAGTACAGCATCCGTTAGTAATAAAGACTAAATCGTCTTCAACAAGTCCAATTTCTTCTTTTTGGCCATTTCTAACGATTTCAATTTTTTTAGCAACTTTCTTGTCGCCTTTCTTTTCAAATACAACATTTTTAACATCAACGCCGTATTCAATCTTTACGCCTTTACTTTCAAGATATTTAACTAAAGGTAAAATCATTGATTCATATTGATTATATTTAGTAAATCTTAAAGCACTGAAATCAGGTAAACCATCGATATGGTGAACATATCTACAGATATATCTCTTCATTTCAAGAGCTGAAGAATAACGTTGGAATGCAAACATTGTTTGCCAATATAACCAGAAATTAGTACTCCAAAATGATTCAGGTAAAACTTCCTCAATTTTCTTATCTTCTAGAGCCTTTTCAGGTGTCATAAATAATTTTTGTAATGCTAGAGCACTAGCCTTATCAAGTTTAAATAATTTATCTGTATGAGCATCCTTACCACAATTAATAGAAGCTCTACATAAAGAATAGTTAGGATCTTTCTTATTTAAATAATAATATTCATCAAGTACTGAAAGTCCTGGAGTTTCAATAGAAGGTACGTCACGATATAAATCCCACATACATTCGAAATGGTTATCCATTTCTCTTCCACCACGCATGTAGAATCCTTTTGTGATATCTTTTCTACCATCACAAGATCCACCAGCTAATTCTAATTTTTCAAGAAGATGAATATGTTCACCTTTCATTTGTCCATCACGAACAAGATAGAAAGCAGCTGATAAACCAGCTAATCCTGTTCCTATAATATAAGCAGATTTTTTATCTACACCTTCTGGTTTTAAAGGGTGTACAAATGCTTCATAAGTTCCTGCACCATAATACATAATAATTTCCTCCTGTATTTTTACGAGTTAATTATATATGTGTTTTTTTTATATGCAAATGAACAAATTTTTCCCTTTGTATAGTATTTGAACAAAGAAAATTATTTAATGTAAAGACTATATTTTTCCGCTGTTTTGTCAAAAATTTATACAAACATTTCTTTTTGTCAAAAAAAGGCTCTAGAAAAACTAGAACCTAATTTTGTTAAATTGTATCGCTTGAAGTTTCTTCAGTTTCTTCTTCAACATCTGCTTCTTCTTCGATGTCATCAGATTCGTCAGAATCTAATTTAAGACTTTCTTCAAAACTTACATCTGTTGTAGAATCTAAGCTAAAGTTTAAAGTAGGAACTGTATATTCTTCCTCTTCAAATCTTGGTTCAGGGCTAATGAATTCATCTTCTTCAAGAACACCAGTACCGGCTGGAATTAATCCACCGATGATAACGTTCTCTTTTAAGCCTAATAAGTAATCCTTTTGACCACGGATAATTGCATCTGTTAATGCACGAGTAGTCTCTTGGAATGAAGCAGCTGATAAGAATGAATCAGATGCTGAAGCGGCTTTTGTAATACCAAGTAATAATGGTTTAGCTACAGGTAATGAAGGCATCTTGCCTGTTTCAAGACCTTTGTTAAACATGTCGTTGATAGTTTGTTTAAACTTACGTGCAGAATATTGTAATCCTGGTAAGAACTTAGAATCTCCTTCAGAAACGATTAATACACGTCTTAACATTTGTCTAATGATAATTTCGATGTGCTTATCGCTGATAGATACACCTTGAGAAAGGTATGGTTTTTGAACTTCATCAATGATGTAATGTTCAACAGTTTCTTCATCACAAATACGTAGTAATTCCTTAGGTGCAATACGACCTTTCATAAGTCTATCACCACGAGTGACTTTTTGACCTTCTTTAACAAGTAATTCTGAAACACCGTCAACTTTGTACTCGTAGTCTTCACCACTCTTATCATCAGTAATAGTGATAATTCTACCAGCACTCTTGTTAGTTTCAATCTTCTTAACAGTACCATCAATTTCAACTAAAGTAGCTTTACCTTTAGGGTTACGAGCTTCGAACAATTCGGCTACACGTGGTAAACCTTGTGTAATATCTCCACCTGAGGCAACACCACCATTGTGGAATGTACGCATTGTTAACTGAGTACCTGGTTCACCGATTGATTGAGCGGCAATAACACCGACAGCTTCACCGATTTCAACAGGTTTCTTAGTAGCAAGATCTAGACCATAACACTTAGCGCAAAGTCCTGAAGGAGCTTTACATGTTAAGTTAGAACGGATATATACGAATTCAGGAGCATCGTCTCCATCAAGCTTACTCTTAATTTCTTCAGTAACGATTTGGTTTCTCTTACCAATTAAGATACCATTCTTGTCATAAGTATCATTTGCAAGGTATCTACCTTCACAACGAGAGCCAAGAGTTGCCATAACTTTGTTATTGTCGTCAGCATCGATTAACTTAGATACTTTGAATCCTTCTGTAGTACCACAATCATCAATAGTAATGATTACATCTTGAGCAACATCGACTAAACGACGAGTCATGTAACCAGATTCAGCTGTCTTTAAGGCAGTATCTGTAGAACCTTTTCTTGAACCATGTGATGAAATGAAGAATTCAGAAATAGTTAAACCTTCATAGAAGTTTGAAGTTACAGGGACTTCGATTGCGCGACCGTTAGTGTCAGCCATTAGTCCTCTCATACCAGCTAATTGGGCGAAGTTTGATTTAGAACCACGGGAACCAGAATCAGCCATCATGAAGATTGAGTTATCTTTACGTTCACTCATTTCTTCCCATAGACCAGCTTCAACGTCATCACGAATCTTTCTCCAAACGCTACATACCTTGTCATAACGTTCTTTTTCGTTGATGAAACCAAAGTTATATCTTGATTTAATGAAGTCAACTTGTTTGTTTGCATCATTAATATATTCAAGTCTCTTTGAATAGTTATCGATATCTGCAATAGAAATTGAAATACCTGAAATTGTAGAATATTGGAAACCTAAATCCTTTAATCTATCAAGCATCTTAGAAGTTTCAGCTAATTGGCTCTTCTTAAATACTTCAGAAATAATAGCACTTAACAACTTCTTACCGAATGCTTTTCTTTCGCCACGAGCTAAAAAGTCTTCAACTTTGTCTTGTTTAGGATCAAAGATGTAATTCTTTATTGTAGTAGGTTTTAAAGGATCTAATAAATCTAGAGGATCAACCTTTTTGTTAGGATCCTTAGGCTTTTCACCTTTAGCATTGTTAACATAAGGAAGATTTTCACTTAAGATTGTATTGAAAATTAATTTACCCATTGTAGTGAATAAATATTTGCCTTCAATATTAATTCCGTCAAATCTCTTAGTAGTTAAAGTAGCTTCATTTAGATTATGTGGATCTACGAAAATACGAGTGTGAAGAGTAATAACACCATTCTTGTAAGCTAAATAAGCTTCATTGTATGATGTGAAGAATTTACCTTCGTTGTGTTCAGCAACACGGTATAAATCATAACCATCAGTATCGTTGCCAGTCGCAATCATATCACCTTGGTCATATCTTTGATCAGATAATACAGTACTATAGTCGTAGTTATCGATATTATCAACAACTTCAACGCCCTTAGGTAATGTATCAACATGACCTTGATAGAACTTACGTTCAAGAGATAGATAGTAGTTACCTAGAATCATATCTTGGCTTGGTGTAGCAACAGGCGAACCGTCTTTAGGGTTTAAGATATTGTTAGAAGCTAACATTAATAATCTAGCTTCTGCTTGCGCTTCAAGAGATAATGGTAAATGGACAGCCATTTGGTCTCCATCGAAGTCTGCGTTGAATGCAGGACATACAAGTGGGTGAAGACGAATAGCTTTACCTTCAACAAGGATTGGTTCAAATGCTTGAATACCAAGTCTGTGAAGAGTAGGGGCACGGTTTAATAATACAGGATGTTCTCTAATTACATCTTCTAGTATTGGCCATACACGAGAATCATGTGTTTTAACACAATCACGTGCTTTCTTAAATGTCATTTCCTCATTGTCATCAAGTAAACCTTTGATTACATATGGTTCAAATAAGATTAAAGCCATTTCACGAGGAAGACCGCATTGGTACATCTTTAAGCTTGGACCTACAGCAATAACTGAACGTCCTGAGAAGTCAACACGCTTACCTAATAAGTTTTGTCTGAAACGGCCTTGCTTACCACGTAACATTTCAGATAGGGATTTTAAATTAGAATTTCTATCATTTGTATTCTTTGAAGGATGTTTAGCATTATCAATTAGGGCATCAACAGCACCTTGTAATAAACGCTTTTCGTTCTTAATGATTAAGTGGCTAGCTTCTTGATTATATAATTCTTTTAAACGATTGTTACGGCTAATAATAACTCTATATAAATCGTTTAAATCATTTGTAGCTGGTTTGCCACCATCAAGAATAACCATAGGTCTTAAATCTGGTGGAATTACAGGAATTACATCAAGAACCATCCATTCAGGATTGTTGTCTGATTCAAGGAAAGCTTCAGCAACGCTTAAACGCTTAATAGTCTTTTCTCTATCTTGTTTAGAGTTTTCTTTAAGCTTATTACGAAGATTTTGAACTTCTTTCTTTAAATCAAGTGAGTGAAGAAGCTTTTTAATAGCTTCTGCACCTGTACCGATAACTTTGTTAACTTCGCTTGGGTTATTATGTTCACAAAGAGAAGTGAATTCTGTTTCGGAAACAATATCAAACTTGTTATATTTCTTATCTGTTGAATTTTCTTTAATTGTATAACCAGTTATAGGATTAACTTCACCAGTTACGATATAACTGTTATAGTATACAACATCTTCTAATTGCTTAGCTTGTATACCAAGTAATAAAGCTAAACGAGAAGGGCTGTTCTTTAAGAACCAAGTGTGAACAACAGGAGAAGCTAATTTAATATGACCAAAGCGTTCACGACGAACCTTTTTATCAGTAATTTCAACTCCACAAACTTTACAAATTGTTCCTCTATCTGCGCCTTTTTTAGATTTTCCGCACTTACATTGGTTATCCTTTGTAGGTCCGAAAATCTTTTCGCAGAATAAGCCATCATCTTCTGGCTTTAAAGTACGATAGTTAATTGTTTCATGGTTTCTAACTTCACCGTGTGACCAACTAATTATTTCTTCAGGAGATGCAAGTCTCACACGCATGTATTGATATTTTTTACTCATAATCAATTAACCTCCCTATTATGCTTTAAATCTTTTGTTTGAGTCATCATTATAGTCAACAATTGACTTTTCAACAACGTTTTCACCAAGTTCATCGATTAATTCAACATGGATACCTAAAGCCTTTAATTCACGAGTTAATACTAGGTAACTTTCAGGAATACCAGGAGTAGGAACATGTTTACCTTCAGCAATGTTCTTAGTTAAGAAATTACGTCCAACCATATCATCTGATTTTAATGTTAACATTTCTTGTAATGTATGAGCAGCTCCGTAACCTTCAAGAGCCCAAACTTCCATTTCTCCGAAACGTTGACCACCATTTTGAGTTTTACCACCCATTGGTTGTTGAGTAACTTTTGTATATTGGTCAGTACTACGAGCATGTAACTTATCGTCAACCATGTGGTTTAACTTGATAAAGTACATAATACCAACGTTAATTTTATTTTCGAATGGTTCACCAGTACGTCCATCATATAATGTAATCTTTCCATCAACAGGAACGTCAGCTTCAACCATTATGTCTTTTAATTCTTCTTGGGAAATTCCATCGAATACTGGAGTAGCAACCTTATATCCTAACTTCTTAGCAGCTAAACCTACATGTAATTCCATGATTTGACCGATGTTCATACGTGAAGGCACACCTTGAGGGTTAAGCATAATATCAATAGGTTGACCATCAGCTGAATAAGGCATATCTTCTACAGGTAACACGTTTGAAATGACACCTTTGTTACCATGACGACCAGACATCTTATCACCAACACCGATTTTACGTTTTTGGATAATATAAACTCTGACTCTTTCAAGTACACCAGGAGCTAATTCATCGCCATTAGCCTTAGAGAAATATTGAATTGATTGAACGATACCATCTTCACCGTGTTTAACACGTAAAGACTTATCTTTCATATTTCTACTCTTTTCGTTGAAGATAGCGAATAATAATTTTTCTTCTGCTGTTTGATCAGTTTCACCCTTAGGTGCAATCTTACCAACAAGAATATCTCCTTCATGAACTTCAGTACCAGGAATAACGATACCACGTTCATCTAGGAATCTCTTACTCTTCTCGTCAACACCATCAATATCACGTGTGAATTCTTCTCTACCTAATTTGCTAGTCTTACAATCGATAGAGTGAACTTCCATATGAACTGATGTATATACATCATTCTTTACTAAATTTTCAGACATGATTACAGCGTCTTCATAGTTGTAACCTTGCCAAGTCATGAATGCAACACGAACATTTCTACCAAGAGCTAATTCTCCGTTTTGCATAGATTGACCATCAGCAATAATATCGCCATAATTTACAACATCGCCTGGCTTAACGATAGGACGTTGCCATACAGTTGTAGAAGCGTTTGAACGTAAGAATGAATTTAATTTATATTCATGTAAATAGCCATTGTCTTCTTGAATAACAATCTTTTTGCTATCAACATAATCAACAACACCATCATTAGTTGCAATTACAGCTGAACCACAGTCGTGAGCAGCAGTATGTTCCATACCAGTACCAACGATAGGAGCTTCAGGAGCAATAATAGGAACGGCTTGACGTTGCATGTTCGAACCCATTAGCGCACGAGTCGCATCGTCGTGTTCTAGGAATGGAATACAAGCAGCAGCTACAGAAACAACCTGCTTAGGAGAAACGTCCATGTATTCGATATCATCTTTATTGAATACCTTAGTTTCACCATTAATACGTCCGATGACTCTTTCATCAGTAATATAACCATTATCATCAAGGTGAGTTGAAGCAGATGCAATAACATGTCCTTGTTCTTGAAGAGCTGTCATATATACTAATTGATCAGTAGGATATCTTCCGTTTTCGTCTTTAACAACATTAGGAACGTATCTCTTACCTTGAGCGTCTTCTTGTAATTTAATGTATGGAGTTTGAATGAAACCATACTTATCAACACGTGCATAAGTTGCAAGTGAAGTAATCAAACCGATAGAACCACCTTCAGGTGTTTCGATAGGACACATACGACCATAGTGAGTATCATGTACGTCACGTACTTCAGTACCAGCTCTATCACGAGCAATACCACCGACACCTAGAGCGGAAATACGACGTTTTTGAGTAATTTCAGCTAGAGGGTTAATTTGGTCCATGTATTGTGATAATTGAGATGAACCGAAGAATTGATTAATAGCGCTTGTTAATGCTTTAATGTTGATTAAATTAGAAGGTTGAGCTTCAGTAGCTTCAATTGTAGACATTCTGTCCATAATATTCTTTTCTAATTTAGCAAAACCTGTTCTGAATTGGTTAACTAATAATTCACCAACTAAACGTAATCTACGATTGCCTAGATGATCGATATCATCAACATTGCCAACACCTTGATATAAATTGAAATAATATGAAGCAGATGCAAAAATATCAGATAAAGTTACATATAAAGCAGTTTCCTTTGAATCGTTACCAATAACTTTAACTTCATGAGTTTCTTCACCGTCATTAACTTCAACATATAATACTTCAACATAAGGAGTAGGTTGATTCATTAAGTTTTGACCGCTTTCTTCAGCAGCTTTCCATTCAGCTTCGCTTGCGAAATCAGCCTTTAAACAAGACATACTAACGGCTTCTCTTAAAGCTTCTCTACCCTTCTTTAAGTTTAGAAGAACTTCACCAGTGATAACATCACCACGTTTAGCAATAACTTCACCTTCACCAAATAAAATATCTCCTGATTCTTCATCGAAAATATCTTCTTTAGCTATTACATCGCGAGCTAAAACTAAACCTTCAGCACGGTTAAATACATCTAACTTTAAATTGTATTTGAAACGACCTACATCTTGTAAATCATATCTTCTATTATCGAACATATGACTTGCGATATAATCTCTAGCACCTACAGCAGGAATTTTTTCGCCTTGACGTAACATAGAATATACAGCTACAACTGCATCATCACTTGATTCCATTGTATCTTTAGAATTCTTTGTTGTTTCCTTGTCAAAAGTCTCGTCAAGATATTTGCTCTTGCCGTATAAACCTTCGATTTTTTCTTTAGTACCAAGACCAAAAGCGCGTAGTAAAACAGTTAAAGGAATCTTCTTTGAACGGTCTAGTTTACCGTACATAATGTCCTTTGAACCCATTTCATATTCAATCCAAGCACCGCGGCCAGGGATAACTTGTCCAGAATACTTATTTAAACCAGATTTTTTATCAATTTCTTTTGAAAAATAAACGCCAGCTGAACGTACGATTTGGGAAATAACAACACGTTCTCCACCGTTGATAACGAATGTACCAGCAGGAGTCATCCATGGTAAATCACCCATGAAGATTTCTTCTTCGATGATTTGTCCTGTAACATTGTTATTTAAACGTACCTTACATTTTAAAGGTCTAGCATAATTAGCTTCTCTAAATTTTGAATCAACGATATCATATTTAGGTTCGCCAAAATAGTAATCACCAAAATATAATTGTAAATTTTTCCCATCATATGAGGAAATTGGTGAAACATAATCAAACACTTCTTTTAAACCTTTTTCAACAAATTGGTCAAAAGATGCAGTTTGAATAGATATCAAATTAGGTAATTCGATATCTGTACGAATTTTTGAGTAATCACGTCTTACGGATTTCTTACCGAAATTTTTAACTTTGTAACTCATTTAAGCACCTCTGTCGTATTAATTTTTTTGCCAATAAACTGTGTACAAAACGCTATTATAAGCATTTTAATATGATATATTATTTTTGTCAAATTGTCAACAGACTAACGAACACTTTTCAAAATAAAATATCCGCTATCTTTTCCAACAACTTCGCAATTACCAAACACTTCTTCTAAATGAGTTTTTGTCGAAGGGGCGCCTTGTTTCTTTTGAATAACAACCCAAAGTTCACCGCCAGGAACAAGTCTATTATAAGCACCATCATAAATATCAAAAATCACTTTTTTCCCAGCTCTTATAGGTGGATTTGTCACAATAGATGCAAATTTAGCTTCTTCAGGTACATTTTGATAAACATTACTTTTAAATACGTCAACGTTTTGTACACCATTAATACGTATATTTTCTTTTGCAAGACCAAGTGCTCTTTCATTAACATCTATCATTGTAACTTGTTTCTTATATAAATTTGCAATAATAATCCCTATAGGACCATAACCGCATCCAACATCTAAAATAGGACCTTCAATTGTGTTAGGTTTAAAATAATTTAACATCGTGTATGAACCAAAGTCGATAAATTTCTTTGAAAATACACCGTTATCAGTTTTAAATTTATAAATTCTATCCTTATATTTAAAATCGTAAAAAGTAGGATCGCTTTTTAAATCTTCTTCATTTTCAGAATAATAATGATAAGTTTTCATATTTTATAAAAGTAAAAAGCCTGAGTAATGATTGCTCAGGTTTTTTATGACTTTCTTTATTTATTACTTAATTTCAACAACAGCGCCAGCTTCTTCTAGTTGAGCCTTTAAATCATCAGCTTCAGCTTTAGAAACCTTTTCCTTAACGTTAGCAGGAACAGAAGCTAATAACTTGTTAGCTTCCATTAAACCAAGACCAGTTACTTCCTTAACAACTTTGATAACCTTGATCTTTTGAGCGCCAACTTCTTTTAGAACAACTGTGAATTCAGTTTGTTCAGCTTCAGCAGCAGCACCAGCACCAGCAGGAGCAGCAGCAACTGCAGTTGGGTCGATACCGAATTCTTCCTTCATAGCGTCAACTAATTCTTTAATTTCAAGAATTGACATTTCCTTTAATGATTCAATAAATGTAGCTTTATCTAACTTTGCCATAATAATTTCCTCCGTATAATAATTAATTTAGATATTTTTTTCTAATCGTTTAAAACTTACTCAGCGTCTTTTTCAACAAGCATATTTAAGCCAATTGCTAATTGAGTAAGAGTACCTAACATACCAGCAGCTAATTGTGTTAATAATGTTTCTCTTGATGGTAATTGTGAAATAGCCTTCATTTCATCAACGCTAACTTCTTTACCGTCAACAACACCAGCACCAAGAACTACTTTGTCGTTAGTTTTTGCAAAATTTGCAAGTTCTCTAGCAGCAGCAACTTCGTCAGCATAAGAGAATGCGATTGCCTTAGGTCCTGTTAATGTTTCAGCGAATGAATCATAACCTTGAGCCTTAGCAGCACGACGAGAGATGTTGTTCTTTAAAACGCAGATTTCGCAACCATTCTTAAGAAGTGCTCTACGTAATTGCATGAATGCTTCTACAGTTAAACCTTGGTAATCGAATGAAACAACACTCTTTGCCTTAGCAAACTTTTCAGCAGTAGCATTTACAAGGGCTTCTTTTTGAAGTATAACTTCTTTCATAGTTTTGTCCTCCGTTAAAATTTTGTAATAATAAATAAAAGTCTTTTCTACCGCGCAGAAAAGACCTTATTACATGGTTTATTTTCCGCCTCGGTAGAAATTAAGTGCTTTCGCACGCCTACTTTCTTAGGCATTATTCAATTTTGAATAATCAAATTAATTGCTCAAACTATAAAGCTTGAGATGGGTCTACTTTAACACCAGGTCCCATTGTTGATGAAACACTGATACCGTTAACGTATTCACCCT
>CAVGYR010000017.1:0-20289 GCA_963633325.1 uncultured Treponema sp. | reverse complement strand
TATTAAATACAAAAATTACTATTTTTAAATTTACACAACATATTTTACACTATCATTATTTTAAACCAGTTAGTATTCATAATGCTTTATTTGATATTGATGTTAATATAGATTTTATAGAAATAAAAGATAATATCGAATTTGAAAATGCAAGTTTTGCAATTCAAAAAAATAATGGTCAATATGATAATTTTTCCGAATTAAATAATATTTTTACTAATAGATTTATTTGCAATTTGAAAGGTCTGAAAGATAACATTAATTACCAATATAAGTTATTTAATAATGTTATAATGATGGTTACTTTTGTACCTATTATTATTTTTATTATCATTATTTTAAATGCTATTAATTTATATATAAAAGCTAATAAAATGGATATTATTGTAAACAATATATATAATTCAAAAACTAAAAAGAAACATATGTTATTGCTACTAATTTCTAGTTTTAGTCTTATATATCTTTTTTCATATATTATTTTAGGATTAATATTCGACATAAATAAAACGAATATTTGTTTCTTTTTTGTATCATATTTTGTTATTCTAATTTTGATTTTTTTTAATTCGTCAAAACTTTATGAAGACTTATGTCAAAAGGGGTTAAAAGAAATTTATGCTTAAAATTACTAGTTTAAATAAAAAATTTGGAAACTCAGTTATTTTTTTGAATTGTAATATCTCTTTTGAAGATAAAATTATTGCGATAAAAGGTAAATCAGGAATAGGTAAGTCTACACTTTTAGGTATTTTAGGTTTGCTTGAATCGTATAATGGATCATATTATATTGATGATATATTAATTGATAAAAAAAATAAAGAAAAAATAAGGAAAGAAAAATTTACTTACGTTTTTCAAAATCCGCTTTTATTACCATATTTAAGTGTATATGAAAATATGATTATGGTGTTAAAAAACGAGAAGAAAGAAATCAATAAAGAACATGTACTTGATATCGCAAAAAAATTAGAAATTGATAATATTGTCGACAAAAAAGCTTCGTTAATTTCTGGTGGTGAGGCTGTAAGAGTAGCTATTGCTAGAGCTATATTAAGCAAAAAAAAGTATATTTTAGCAGATGAACCAACAGGCTCATTAGATCCTGAAACAGCTGAAAGTGTTATGAACTTATTTATAAAAGTTGCTAATGAAACTGATTCTAATATTATCATGGTAACGCATTCGAATATGTTTGATAGTTGTTTTGATAAGATTTATTATATCGATAAAGGTAATGTATATGAAAAATAGATTGCGCTCTATTCTTTATCCTTCGAAAAGCTTTTATAATATTTTAATTTTACTCATTTTGCAAAATTTATTGATTTTATTGTTATCGATTTCAAATTTTTCTATTCAAAAAAATGTTTATCAACAGTTTGAATATTTAGATGATTATACAATTTACGACACTATTTACAAAAATGAGGATATTCGATGTGAATTAGAAAAATTAGTTAACAAATATGAAAATACTTTTAACAATATTACTTACGATTATGCTTTCTTATATAAGGGTTATATAGGAGAAGGACATAATGATGCAAGTTTAGAAGTTTCTAATTTTGTTACAAATAATATTGAATATTTTTGTAAAACTAATAAAATTAAAACTGAATATATTTCAAACGATGGTATCTTTATTTCAAAAAGCAATCAAGAAATGATAAAATATGAAAATGGTATTCCGTATATATATTATCGTAACAACGGACTTGTTATAGAAGAAGCTGAAAAATTCCAGGTTTTAGGGTTAGTAGATAGAAATAATATAGTAATCATTAACGAAAATGATATTAGCCAAAACTTTGATATTTCTTCTAGAGCAGATGTATTTGTTCATCTAACAAGAAAAGTAACAAATAGTGATAAAAATGCGATTTCTTTGATAAGTTCTAGTGCTTATTATAAGGATTTTTTTATAGAGAGTGCAATGTCAAATTTATTGGCTATTTTTACAATTATTAGAAAAACAATAATAACATCATCTATATCTCTTTTTATATTATATTTGTTATATATTTATATTCGTGAGAGAAAAAGAAGTGACATATATAGAGCAAAACTTATATACGATGAGTCATACATTTCTATATTATTTAATAAATTTACTGATCACTTAATTGTTAATATTTTTACCTATATTTTTTGTGTGATAATTTGGTTTATATTTTATTACAATAATTTAGTCACTTTAAAAGTGTTAGGAATTTTTTCATTAATTGATTTATCATATATTGTATTTTGTTTATTAGAACTTTTAATTATTACAACAATAAATTATTCAAAATTTATTAAATTTAATAGTGAAGAATAAAATAAACTATAAATTTTAACTTTGTTAAAAGGAGATTCATTACAATTTATAATGAAACTTCTTTTTTTATGAGTAACAGGAGTAATCTAATTCGGCAAAATTTTTATATTATAACATGGATTAAATCACCAATAAAAAATTAAAATGTATATTGACTACCATGCCAAAAAATAATATAATTAATAAGCTAGGGTGAACTATATGAAATATACTGTTTTAGAACTTAGAAAAAGTAAATTACCTTTAACTGAAGAATCTGTTTTAGACTTATCTAAAGATTTAAATGGATTTGAAGATATTTTATCTAGTTCTAAATGCAATGTAGTTGAAACTTTAACTAAGCATGATTCTTTTTATCAGGTTGATGCTAAAATAAAGATACAACTTATTTTAGAAAGTTCAATATCTCTAAAAGAGGTTCCCTACGATATTGAAACAGAAGCTACTTTTTTATTTACTGATAATAAAGAAGATGCCAATGAAAATGATGCTATACTAATTGAAAATGGTACTATTGATACTAAAGATGCTATATTAACTGAAATATTATGTAATAAGCCAATGACAGTATGTCTTCCCGGCGAAGTATATAATAGTGATGATAGTGAAGAGGACTCAATTAATCCCGCTTTTGCTAGTTTAGCCGATTTACTTAAAAATTAGGAGGTGTTTTTATGGCAATCGTTCCACAACGTCGTACTTCAAAGATGAAGAAGAGAATGAGACGTTCTCACTTAGCTTTAAATGTTCCAGGCATGATCGTATGTCCTAACTGTGGTGAATTAAGTTTAGCTCACCGTGCTTGCACAAACTGTGGTTTCTACAAAGGAAAGCAAGTATTAACTATTAAGAACACAAAAGAATCTGAATAGTTTTTAGAAATAGATGCTTTAGAGGCATCTATTTTCTATTTATGGAGGTAAAAATTATGTATGAACATATTACTGTTTTAAAAAACGAAGCTGTTGAAGCACTAAAAATAAAAGAAGATGGTATTTATGTAGATGCTACTCTAGGTGGAGGAGGGCATTCTTCATTAATATTATCTAAATTGACAACAGGACATCTTTATTGTTTTGATCAAGATGAATATGCAATCAAAAGAGCTAAAGAAGTTCTTGAAAAAGTAGGTACAAATTATACTATAATCAATTCGAATTTTAAAAATATTAAAAGCGAATTGAACAAAATTGGTGTAGAACATGTTGATGGTGTCTTATATGATTTAGGAGTATCAAGTTTTCAATTCGATGATCCTAGTCGTGGATTCTCATATCGTTTTGATGCACCTCTAGATATGAGAATGAATCAAAATCAGGATTTAACAGCTAAAAAAATAGTTAATGAAGCTCCTCTAGGCCTTTTAGTTGCTTATTTTGCAAAATATGGTGATGAAAAATTTGCGGCTAAAATTGCACAAAAAATTTGTGATTATAGAAAAACTAAAGAAATAGAAACTACCCTTGAATTAGTTGATATTATTAAAAGTGCTTTACCTCAAAAGATTTTAAATCAAAAAGGCCATCCAGCAAAAAAAGTTTTCCAAGCTTTACGTGTAGCTGTTAATGATGAACTTAAAGTGTTTGAAACATCATTAAATGATGCCCTAGATTTGTTAAATGTTGATGGTAGATGTGTCGTAATTTCCTTCCAATCTTTAGAAGATAAAATTTGCAAATATACATTTAAGGAAAAATCTACATTAAACATTCCTGCAGGTCTTCCTATAACTACTAAAGATTTAAAAGCACCATTTGATTTGGTTACAAGACAAGCTGTTGTACCTAGTGATTTAGAGTTAGAAAATAACAATCGAAGTCATAGTGCAAAGATGCGTGTAATTAAGAAAAATTATATGGAGTAAATTAATTATGTATGATTTACATCATTTAAAAGGTAACACTTATTATATAGATGGTCCGACAAATTGTGGTGTTTATAAACTAAATGATAATGATATTTTGTTATTTGATACAGGTACTTTAGAGGATGGTATAGAAATAACAAAAACTATTTTAAAAAATAATTTATATGTAAAATACATAGTTTTTTCTCATTGCCATTCGGATCATTCACAAGGAAGCTTAGAAATTAAAAAATATTTTCCTGATGTTATTATGATCACCTCTAAAGTTGAAAGAGGATTCTTTAGAGACCCTAAACTAGATATTGGCTTTTTGTATGGTGGCTATCCTCTAGATGAATACGACGGTAAACTTATGCATTTTGATATGAATGATGAACTATATGCACTAGATAAATTACCAAGTGGTGTATCTTATTTTCATTTACCAGGACATCACCCGGGGATGATAGGTCTTAAAACAAATGATGATGTTTATTTTGTTGCGGACACATTAGGATCTATTGATTTAGTTAATAGAGCACATATTTTACTTATTTATGATGTTAAAGGTTACTTAGAATCTTTGAATTTTGTGGAATCTTTAAATGGTAAAATCGTTGTTCCATCACACAGTGAGGTTACAACTAATATTAAGCCTATTGTAGAATTTAATCGTAACAATATTAATGAGATAATTAATTTATTATTAGGATTTTTGCATGAAGAACACAATTGTACTGAATGCGCAACGTTTATTTTTAATCATTATAATTTGAAAATATCCTATAATAAATATATGTTGATATTATCAACTATAAGAAGTTATTTATCATATTTAAGTAATGCTAAAATAATAAGAAACTATTTTAAAGATAATAGGCTAGTTTTTATAAACGATAAGAAATAAAAATATTATTAAATTTAACAAATATGATTTTCTTTATGATATAATATACAAGGTTAGAATTGCTGTTTTAAACAATTTTAACATTCGATAAAGAGAGGTAATTATATGACTGGAAAAATTCATTCATTTGAATCTTTTGGTACCGTAGATGGTCCTGGTATTAGATTTGTAATATTCTTTAAAGGGTGCCCTTTAAGATGTAAATATTGTCATAACCCTGATACTTGGAATCCTGATGGTGCAAGTGAATATACAGTTGATGAAATATATAATCAAGCTATTAAGTACAAAAATTATTGGGATACTGATGGCGGAATTACAATTACTGGGGGTGAACCATTAGCCCAAATAGATTTTGCAATTGAACTTTTAAAGAAATTCCATGAAAAAGGAATAAATACAGCTGTTGATACATCTGGTTTTATCTTTAATCCTAATAGTGAAGAATCTATTAAAAAACATGAAGAATTAATTAAATATGCAGATTTATTTTTACTTGATATAAAGCAAATTTATCCTGATAAGCATAAAGAATTAACTGGTGTTTCTAATGAACACACATTAGCTTTTGCAAAATGGTTATCTGATCACGATAAACATATGTGGATTAGACACGTACTAGTTCCTGGTATCACTACAGATGAACAAGAACTTCGTGACCTTAAAGCATTTATTGACACTTTAAAAACTGTTGATAAAGTTGAAGTACTTCCTTATCACACATTAGGTAAAGTAAAATATGAAAAGCTTGGTATTCCATATGTGCTTGAAGGTGTTGAACCTCCTACAAAAGAACAAGTTCAACTTGCAAAAGATATTCTAAGAGGTAATAAATAATGGTAACTATTAATGCGTTTAACAAAAAAAATATTGATGAAATATTAAAAGGTGTTTGTGTTGTCGAAGTTTCAGGTGAGTCTTGCGCTAATTGCTTAACATTAATGCCTATACTTGATAATTTAGTTGGTCATAGAGAAGATGTAAAATTGGTTCATATTGAAGCTGATCCTACTACTGAAGATATCATTCAACGTTTTAATGTTCGTCAAGCTCCTACAATTATGCTTGTCAAAGATGGTGTTGCATATGACCGCGTTGTAGGATTTCAACCTGAAGAAATACTAGAAATTTGGCTAGATGATAAACTAGAAAAATTATTAAAATAAAAGATTTTTTTCAAATTATCATTTTTCTTGAAAAAAATAAATCGTTGTTTTATAATACTAATGGTGAAGAAAACACCATAAAAAATTACAATTTTAATTTAATTACTTAATAAAAGAAAGAGGTATTTATTATGAGTAATGCATGGGAAGATTTCGTCCCTGGTAAATGGTCTAAGGAAATCAACGTTAGAGACTTTATCCAAAAGAACTACACAGAATATACTGGTGATGCAAGTTTCTTAGCTGGTCCTACAGATGCAACAAAGAAATTATGGAATGAAGTTCTTGATTTAATGAAAGTTGAACGTGAAAAAGGCGGCGTTTATGATTGTGATATCGATAATCCAAGCCAAGTTAACTCTCACAAACCAGGTTATATAGATAAGGATCTTGAAAAGATCGTTGGTTTACAAACAGATGTTCCACTAAAGAGAGCATTTATGCCTAATGGTGGTATTCGTATGGCTTGCCAAGCTGCTGAACAATATGGCTATGTTGTTGATGAAACAATTAAAAATTTCTTCCTTAAGTATCGTAAGACACACAATGATGGTGTATTTGATGCTTACACTCCTGAAATGCGTGCTGCTCGTACAGCTCATATTTTAACAGGTTTACCTGATACTTATGGCCGTGGTCGTATCGTTGGTGATTACCGTCGTGTTGCTTTATACGGTGTTGACTACTTAATTAAGCAAAAAGAACATGACAAGTCATTAATCTGCGGAGAAATGACTGATGAAAGAATCAGAGACAGAGAAGAAATTTCTGAACAAATTAAAGCATTAAAGGCTTTAAAAGATATGGCTGCTCAATATGGTTCTGATATTTCTAAACCAGCTACAAATGCTCATGAAGCTATTCAAGCATTATACTTTGGTTACTTAGCTGCTGTTAAGGATCAAAATGGTGCTGCTATGTCTATTGGTAGAAACTCTACATTCCTAGACATTTATATTGAAAGAGATTTAAAGAAGGGTGTTCTAACTGAATCTGAAGCTCAAGAATTAATGGATCACTTCATTATGAAACTTCGTATGGTTAGATTTGCTCGTATCCAATCTTACAATGAATTATTCTCAGGAGACCCAACTTGGGTAACTGAATCAATCGGTGGTATGGGAACTGACGGACGTTCTTTAATTACTAAGAACTCATTCCGTGTACTTCACACTCTAGAAAATTTAGGACCTGCTCCAGAACCAAACTTAACAGTTTTATGGTCTAAGAGACTTCCAGTTGAATTCAAGAGATACTGTGCTCACATCTCTATTACTACATCTTCAATTCAATATGAATCAGATGAATTAATGAGACCATTAATGGGTGATGACTACTGTATCGCTTGCTGTGTATCTTCAATGAGAGTTGGTAAGGATATGCAATTCTTCGGCGCTCGTGCTAACTTAGCTAAGTGCTTATTATATGCTATCAACGGTGGTAAGGATGAATTATTAACTGATAAGGTTACAGGAAAGCATGTTCAAGTTGGTCCTGAATTCCAACCTATCACTTCAAATGAACCATTAAAGTTCGACGAAGTTAAACACAAATATGAAGTAATGATGTCTTGGTTAGCTGACATTTATGTAAATACTTTAAATCTTATTCACTATATGCATGACAAGTATTCATATGAAGCTCTAGAAATGTCTTTACATGATTCTGTAGTTCATAGATTCTTTGCTACTGGTATCGCTGGATTATCATGTGCTGCTGACTCATTATCAGCTATTAAGTATGCTAAAGTAACTCCAATCCGTAACGAAGAAGGACTTGTTGTTGATTTCAATATTGAAGGAGACTTCCCTAAGTATGGTAACAATGATGACAGAGCTGATGAATTAGCTAGCTGGATTGTTGACTTCTTCATGGATGAAATTAGAAAGCACCACACTTATAGAGGTAGTGAACCTACTATGTCTATCTTAACTATCACTTCAAACGTTGTTTATGGTAAGAAGACTGGTAACACTCCAGATGGTCGTAAGGCTGGACAACCATTAGCTCCAGGCGCAAACCCAATGCATGGACGTGATACTCACGGTGCTCTAGCTTCTCTTGAATCAGTTGCTAAGTTAAACTATGACAACTCAAGAGATGGTATTTCAAATACATTCGCTATTACACCAAATGCTCTTGGTAAAGAAGACTAATTTAAGTACTAAATAAGGAGGATATTAAATATGTCAAAAAGAGAAGATAATTTAGTAAAAATGCTAGACGGTTATGTTTCAGATGGTGGTTACCATCTAAACGTTAATGTTTTCAATAGAGAAACATTATTAGATGCTCAAGCTCATCCTGAAAAGTATCCACAATTAACAATTCGTGTTTCTGGTTATGCTGTAAACTTTATTAAGTTAACTAAGGAACAACAAGACGATGTTATTTCTCGTACTATTCACGAGTCAATGTAACTAAATAGGCCGGTGTTTAATACACCGGTTTTTCTTTTGCTCAATAATGTATTTTATTGAAAATTTTACTTAATAATTGTAAAATATTAGTAAATTGTAAAAAGGAGGATTTATTATGGTGTTTGGTGATGAAAATGAATTAAGCCCTAAGCCTATTATCAAAGTTATTGGTACTGGTGGTGCTGGTGTTAATTTTGTTGATAGAATGATTAACTATGATATAAAAGGTGTAGAATTTATAGCTGTAAATACAGATACTCAATCTTTAAGAAGATCATATGCTGACCAACGTGTTCAAATTGGTAGACTTTTAACAAAAGGAATTGGTGCAGGTACTGATCCTGAGGTTGGAAAAGAGGCTGCACTTGAATCTGAAAATGACTTACGTGAGATTATAAGTGATGCGGACATGGTATTCCTTGTAACTGGTTTTGGTGGTGGCACAGGTACAGGAAGTGCTCCTGTTATTGCTCGTTTATGTAAAGAAGCCGATATTTTAACAGTTGCAGTTGTCACAAAACCTTTTGCTAATGAAGGTTCACAAAGAATGGATGTAGCTATAAAGGGATTAGATGAATTAAGACGTTATGTTGATACATTAATTGTTGTACCTAACCAAAATATTTATTCAATTATAGATCCTTCAACACCTTTACTAGAGGCTTATAGAGAAATTGATGATGTTATTAGACAAGCAGTTCAAAGCGTTGCGGATCTTATTAACACAAAAGGAATAATTAACATAGATTTAGCCGATGTAAAAAAATTCATGAAAAATAAAGGTACAGCTTTAATGGGTATCGGTGTCGCATCAGGCCCTGATAGAGCCATTCAAGCTACAAGAAATGCAATAAGTTCTAAACTTCTAGAGGTTTCTATTGATGGCGCAACAGATGCAATTGTAAATATCACTGCTGACCAAAGTTTAACTGCATATGAATTTGATGCTGTTCTATCAGAAATTAGAAACTGTTGTCACAGCGATTTAAATATTAAGCCAGGTCAAACTATTTCCCGTCTTGCTGGAGATGAATTGATTGTAACTATCATAGCTACAGGATATGAACTTAAGGCTAAAGAAAAAGGTATAGGGGATATTGCAACTAAAATTTTCAGAAAAAATAGCGTTGATCAAATGAGTTTTGATGATTTTGATATGAAAAATTTAGTTCCTAGCGTCGGTGAAGGAATCGAAATGGAAGAAAATAACGAAGAAGAAAATACTGATAAAATTTTCCATAAGAAAAAAAGATTCCATTTATTTGGAAAAAAAGACAAGAAAAAAGAAGATAAAAAAGAAATTGAACAAGAAGAACCAAAGAAGGAAACAAAAAAAGAAAGTGAATGTCCTGAATGGTTATAAAAGAATGGTGATTTTTCACCATTTTTTTCGAGGTTTTTATGTTAAAAAAAACTAAAAATAATATAATTAATTGTTTTGATGAAATGTATATTTTGTTTGATAAAAACAAAAATATTTGTAATGTAAGCGACAATTTACTGAAATTTTTAAATATTACGGACAATGATATCAAAAAATTAACGATTTATGATATTAATCAAAATGATATAATTGATGTTTTATTTAAAAGAACACAAAATATTTATTATAATTTTAAAATGGAAATAGATAACAAACATTTTTATTTATCTTGTAAGACCATTGATATTAATTATAAAAAATTTAAACATTTAATTTTAATTAGAGATATCACAAAGAATCAAGAAGAAATTATAAACTTAAATCAAAAATTAGAAGATGTAAATAAAATAGTAAACGAAAAAACGCAATTTTTATCACGTGTAAGTCATGAAATTAGAACACCACTAAATGGTATTATTGGAATGAATGAGATTGCAATTAATGCCTTAATTGACAAAAGTTATGATTTAGCATTAGATTCAGTTAAAAAAGTCGAATATTCAAGTAAATATTTATTATCTATTGTTGAAAATGTTCTAGACATGTCACGATTTGAAGTTGGTAAATTTGTTGTAGAAAACAAAAATTATGATTTAAAAAAGTTATTAGATGAAGTTTATGCAATCGTATACACCCAAGCTAATAAGAAAAATCAAAATTTAACATTCACTCCTCTTGATTCTATTAATTTATTATTTGATTCAATTAAACTTAAACAAATTTTAGTAAATATCATCGGCAATTCAATAAAATATACTGATGAAAATGGTCAAATAAGTGTATGTACACAACTTTCTGATAAAGATACAAAAGTTGAAGTTAAAATTCAAGTGAAAGATAATGGTATTGGTATGTCTAAGGAATTCCTAAGTCATATTTTTGAACCATTTGCTCAAGAAAATAAGAATAAAAATATTAAAGGTACAGGACTAGGTCTTGCAATTACTAAAAATTTGGTAAATTTATTAAATGGTAATATTAATTACGAATCTACAGAAGGTTTAGGTACAAGTTGCACACTTTCTTTTGTATTTGATAAAGCTAAAGAAAAAACAAGTTTGAATGTTTCGAGTATTGAAAATTTTGATTTTTCAAAATATAGAATTTTAGTTGCGGAAGATAATGAGATTAATCAACTTGTTATAAGTAAACATTTATCTTATTTCAATTTTAAATTTGATATTGCATCTGACGGAGAAGAAGCACTAGAATTATTCAAAAATAAACCAATTAATTATTATGATTTGATACTTATGGATATTCATATGCCTAATTTAGACGGCATTGACACATCTAAAGAAATTAGAAAATTACAACGCGAAGATTCTAAGATAGGAATTATTGCCTTAAGTGCAGACACTTTAAAAACTGATATTGATAAATTTTTAATTGAAGGACTTGATGGACACATCGCTAAGCCTATAATACGTGATAAAATGATTGATACAATTTATAAAATGTTAAAAAAAACAAATAAAATTTAATTATTATTTGCTTTTTTATTAGCTATCAATTTGTCAATGCCTTTTATATAATCAATTTGTGGTAAGTAACCTTCTTTAACTTCAATACAATTATTTACAAAATATTCATAAGGTATAGATTTTCTTTCGCCCTTCTCGGCCTTATTCTTAAATTCTAAAAATTGATCAATTTCTATAATAAAAGTTTTATTATAATAATTAAATCTAATTAATAGAAACCCTATTCCCTTATGATTTTTAATCGCTTTTAAATGATTAGATTGATGTAAAAACACATCCTTAATCGGAAAACTTGTTTTACTAGCACATTCTTTTGCATCAAAATCTATGTAATAGCCTTTATAAATACCATTATAATCAGTTGTTGAAGGTGTTCTATAATAAGCTTCACGAATAACTGTTTTATTACGACTTGGGTAATCGACTTTAACAACTTGAATGGGCACTGGCTTTTTGTAAATTACAGCTATATCACGACTTAAATAATATGCGTTAGATTCGTTAATCATATTTTCTAAAGACATTCCTTTATTTGACTTGTTTTGATTATAGTCTCATATTTAACCTCTATATATAATATAAATAAAGCTTTCTTTTTTCTTGATAATTAAAATAAAATGTTATAAAATAATTACAAACTTAAGAAGTGGATACGATTTTTAAATACATTTCAAGCGAGGGCAGTATGGTGGAAGTGCCTAAATCAATGTTTAAAAGTTACTACCATGGAAGTGACATAGAAATATGCTCCGGGAGTCCCGTTATAGATTAATTGAGAGCGAGAATTTATTCTCGAACTAAGGTGGTACCGCGTTTTTAACGTCCTTAAATTTATTTTAAGGGCTTTTTTTAAGCCCATAAGGAGAATTTATGATTAAAATCACATTAAAAGATGGAACTGTTAAAGAAGTTTCAGAAAATTTAAGCTTTATTGAAATAGCTAAAAGTTTATCTACAAGTTTTGCTAAAACTTGTGTTGTTGCTAAAGTTGATGGACAACTTCGTGATCTAGGAGATATTTGCGATAAGGATTGCAAGTTAGAATTTGTAACTAAAGAAGACAAAGAAGCTTTTGAAGTATTAAATCACTCATGTGCACACTTATTAGCTAACGCTTGTAAAGAATTATACCCAGATTCACAATTTGGTGTAGGTCCTGATATTGAAGAAGGATTCTATTATGATATTAAGTTCACTACCCCAATACAACCTAGCGATTTAGCTAAAATTGAAAAAAAGATGAATCAATTAGCTAAAGCTAATATTAAAATTACTCATGAAGAAATTTCTAAAGAAGAAGCTCACAAATTATTCCAAAATGACAAATATAAGTCTGAATTAATTGATGCTGTTGAAGGAGATAAAGTTACATTATATAGACAAGGTGATTATCTTGAAATTTGTCGTGGACCACATGTAATGTCTACAGCAGCTATTCAACATTTTAAACTTCTTTCAATTGCAGGTGCTTATTGGAGAGGTGACTCTAAAAATGAACAATTAACAAGAATTTATGGTACTTGCTGGTTTACAAAAGAAGATCTTGATAAGCAATTAGCTTTAATTGAAGATAGAAAAGAAAGAGACCATAGAAAAATTGGTAAAGACATGCAAATATTCATGTTTGATGAATTAGTAGGTCGTGGTTTACCTATGTATTTACCTAATGGTTTTATTATCCGCCGTCAATTAGCTGATTATATTATGAACAAGGAATATGCATTAGGATATAAGCATGTTATGACTCCATCTTTAGGAAATGTTGAATTATATAAGACTTCAGGCCACTGGGCTCACTATAAAGATGATATGTTCCCTGCAATGGAATTAGATGATGAAGCATATGTTTTACGTCCTATGAACTGCCCTCACCATATGGTTATGTTTAGATCAAAATTACATTCATATCGTGACCTACCTGTTCGAATTGCTGAAATCGCTAATGACTTCCGTTTTGAAGCTAGTGGTGCTTTAACAGGATTAGAGCGTGCTCGTGCATTTAGCCAAAATGATTCTCATATTTTCTGCCGTCCTGATCAAATTGGTCAAGAATTCAAACAAGTTTTACAATTAATTTTAGATGTTTATAATGACTTTGGATTCAAAGATTATAAATTTAGACTTTCTTTACGTGACCCTAACAATACAGAAAAATATTTCGGAAATGATGATCTTTGGGAAAAGAGCCAATCTGAACTTAGAAGTGTATTAAAAGAATTAAATGCTGATTA
This sequence comes from uncultured Treponema sp., assembly GCA_963633325.1. Lineage (GTDB taxonomy): Bacteria > Bacillota_I > Bacilli_A > Acholeplasmatales > Anaeroplasmataceae > JAEELC01. The sequence continues at coordinate 6,492 of CAVGYR010000017.1, read as the reverse complement.
CTATGAAGCTGAAGGCGAAGCTGCTTTCTACGGTCCTAAATTAGACGTTCAAGTTAAGAGCGCTATCGGACATGATGTAACACTATCAACTATCCAACTTGATTATCAATTACCAGAACGTTTTGATTTGACTTATATTGATGAACAAGGTGGAAAAACAAGACCTGTTGTTATTCACAGAGCTATTTTAGGTTCTTTAGACCGCTTCATTGCTTTCTTACTAGAGGAAACAAAGGGTGTTTTACCTTTATGGTTAAGTCCTGTTCAAACAAAGATTATTCCTGTAAATCTCGAATATCATAAAGAATATTGCGATCAATTAGTAAATAAATTCATTAGAAATGGAATCCGTTTTGAAACTGATTATAGAGATGAAAAATTAGGTAAAAAGATCAGAGAAGCTCAAATTGCAAAAGTTCCTTATCAATTAGTAATTGGTGACGAAGAAGTTAAAAATGGAACAATTACATATAGAGAGTATTCTAAACAAGAACAAATTACTGTTTCAGTTGATGAATTTATCAATTTGATTCGTGAAAAAGTAGAAAATCATAAATAATGAAAAATTATACTTTAATTAAGGAAGAATATTTAGCTGATTATAAAGAATATGGATCATATTATGTTCATAATAAGACAGGCGCTCGAGTTGTGATTATAAAAAATAATGACTCCAATAGGGCATTTGGTATTGCATTTAAAACAATACCAGAAGACTCTACTGGAGTTTTCCATATTTTAGAACACTCAGTTTTATGTGGATCTAAAAAATATCCTATAAAAGATCCTTTTGCGACACTTTTACAAACGAGTTTATATACATATTTGAATGCTTATACTGCTTCTGATATGACAATCTTTCCGCTTTCAAGTCTAAATTTACAAGATTATAAGAACTTAACGGATGTTTACCTAGATGCCGTCTTTAATCCATTACTTTTAGAAAAAAAGGAAATATTCCTTCAAGAAGGTTGGAGATACGAATTAAATAATAATGAATTAAGTGTTAATGGCGTTGTTTATAATGAAATGATTGGGGCTACATCTTCAACTGATTATTATATTGAAAAGAAGAATATGGAGTACTTATTCAAACATAATTGTTATAGCTTTGAATCTGGCGGCTCTCCTAATGATATTCCTAATTTAACATATGAAAAATTTATAGAAACATATAAAAAGAATTATCATCCTAGTAATTCCTATATTTTCTTATACGGAGATATTGATGTTACTGAAAGACTTGAATATCTAGACAGAGAATATTTGTCTAAATACTATAGGATTACCTTTAATAAGAAATTTGAAAGTAATTTAGAATATATTCCAGAGGAAGTTGAATTACCATACGATTCCTCAAATGGAGAAGAAGGCTATATATTTACCTTAGGTGTTGCTATTTCAAATGCGTATGACATTGAAAAGTGCAACATGCTTAAATATATTGTAACAGATCTAGGCAGTGATAATAACTCGCTTACAAGGACAATGTTAGATAATAATATATGTGAATATTTTGAGGTTCAATGTATTTTAGATATTTTTGAACCAACCATATTATTTGTAGGTAGAGGCGCTAAAAAAGAATCAAAAGATGCTTTCTATAATACAATTGAAGAAAAATTGAAAGATATTGTTCGAAACGGGATCAATATTGACAATTATAAATCAATTCTTCGTAGAGACAATTTTTATATTAGAGAAAACCGTTATAATAAGTATTCAAAAGGTCTTCAATACTTTTATCAAACATTATCTACACTATCATTAGATGATAAACGTCCATTTGATAATTTTCATTGTTTAGAATCAAACCAAAAAATTTTAAATAATTTAGAAAGTGGAATGTTTGAGAAATTTATTAATGATGATATTTTAAATAATATGCATAGAGTTAAAATTTCTTTTAAACCTAATAAAAACTATCGCAAAAAGGAAAATGAGTTATTCAAAAATCAACTTGATAGTACGTTAGGATCATGGGATACTAATGATTTAGATGATTTGAAAAATCAGAATAAAAATTTTAATAATTATTTAAAGACTCCTGATAGTGCTATTAATCTAGAAAAAATGCCTAAACTTACATTGAGCGACATCGAACTAACCCCGGTTAAAACGAATTTAGAGAAGATTAATGATAAATTATTTTTTTCATCCTATGACACTAATGGTATTGTTTATAAGAAATATTTGTTTAAATTAGATAAATTTAATAAAGAAGAACTACATTATATACGCTTATTTTGCTATATATGTATGTTAGTAAATACTAAAAAATATACATATCAAGAATTAAGTAAACTTGACAAATATTACTCTAATGGTGTTCTTACAAATATTAAAATTTATAACAAAGATGATAAAAGTTCAATATATTTTGTAGTATCTATGGCTTATTTAGATAATGATTTTTCTTATGTGAATGATTATGTTCATTCATTCTTGTTTGATTCGCTTTATGACGATAAAAATAGATTAAAACAATTGATAGATGAGGAATACGATTATATGAAAGATTGTATTCTTTCTGATGGTAATGCATTTGCCTGTAGAAGAGCATTATCGTATACATGTAAAGATGACTATTATAGGGAAACAATGTTTGGTATATCCTTCTTTGATTTCTTGAAAAGACTTAGAAAAAATTTCGATACTTTATATCCAACAATCAAAAGCGTTTTAACCGAGATACCTTCTAAAATATTTGTAAAAGATAAAGTGCTTGTTCATTATACTGGTACAGAACAAGAATTAAAACAAGAAAAAGACTCAATTAATGAATTCATCAATACTTTAAATGATACTTACGTCTCTAATAAAAAATTAAGGTTTAGACCATGCATTAAAAATGAAGCCTTTATTATTAATTCAAAAGTTAATTATGTGGCTATAGGTGGAAGCTATGAATCTAAATATAATGTTGAATACATGTTACTAGATAATTATATTTCGATGAATTACTTATGGAATGAAGTAAGGGTTAAAGGCGGAGCTTATGGTGTTGATTTCAATATCGATACTGATAGTATTTCTATGAGCTCATATAGAGATCCTAACATAAGAGAAACTATTGAAACGTTTAAAAATGTATCTAATATTATCGAAAATTTAGATATAACTGAAGAAGAATTAGTACATGCTAAAATATCTACAATTGGCGCTAATGATGATCACGCTCATAATTACAATTTATCAAACAAGGCTTTAACAAGTCTTTTAAGCGGAATAACCTACGAAAAAAAGTGTGAAAATCGAAAAAAAATTGTTGATGTTAATGTTGAGTCTCTAAAAGAGGCATACAAACTAGTTTTAGAAGCTCTAAATAAGAATGCATATTGTGTAATCGGAAATAAAGAAAATATTACTAACAATAAAGATATGTTTAAAAAGATTAAAAAATTATTTTAAAAGGTGAATATATGTTAATAGTACATTCTGTAATTAATACTTTAGACTTTGCCCAAAACAATTTAATATTATCTACTAAAGAATTAGATTTTAACAAGGATTTAACACCAATTTATTTAGATAAAGTTATAAATAAAACAATAAAATCAGCCACAAAAAGAAAAGGTAAATTTAATGAGACATCTAAATTATTTGAATTAGTTAAAACATTTAGTAAAGATACAAACTTTATTGAATTCTCTCATGAGATTTCTAAATTGTTTTTTGATGAACTTAAGAAGACTGATTCTTATGTAAAATCTCATATTCTTGTTTTAGAATATAGAGAAAATAACGAAGATATTTTAGGAATAATTTTACTTGAGAATGAAGAAAGCATTGTTGTTTCAAATGATGATAATAATATTCAATTAACAAAAAATCTAAATAATTTACCTAAAAGCACTAATTCAATTAAAACGTTCATTACTATTGATTTAAATACGTTTGAATTCTATTCAAGCGAACAATTTAAAGTTTGTGAAGGCGTTAAACATAAAATTGTTGAAGAAAATTTAGTTGATGGATCTTTTGAAATATCTACAAGTGATATTTACAAAACTATCAAGAAGGAAGCTTTGTCATTACAAAATGATGATTCGTTTAAAGAGGTCGAGACTCTTGCTAAATTAAAACAACACATTAATAATCATGCGGATGAACCAAACCTAGATGTTGTTTTGCTTGCGGAAAATTTATTTAAAGATAAGACACAACAAGATGAATTTATAAATAAGGTAAAACTTAAAGGTGTTAATGAAAATGCGAGCCTAGAATATAGCCTTGTAAGTAATAAAACTCTAAATTCTAAAATCAAAACAGATACAGGAATTGAACTAACAATTCCTAATGATTATTTTTCGAATACTGATAATGTAGAAATTAAAGATAATCCTGATGGAACTTTTTCAATTATTATAAAAAATGTAACAAAATTAAGTGGTAGATAATATGAAGAAAAATATATGTTTTTTGTTTTGTCTTTTGATTTTACTTTTTACATCTTGTAAAAAAGATGAAACTTTATATACTAAGGTTTACGATTCAAACACTTGTGTAAGCCAAGGCTATTCAACAGGTGATTTTGATGAATATGAAAATTATAATATCGGTTGTTATAGAACTTATGGTAGAAGTGGAAGAACGTTTACAACCATCCTTGCGACTCCTAACTATTTAGGAACTGAATTACCATCTGCAGTTTACAACTTAAATGAGATTAAAGGAATTAAAAAGATTGAAATAAGTTATTCATCCCTCGCAAATTTCTATTTGTTTTATTCGAATGATAAAAGTTATTCATCTCGAATTGATGTCTCTTTAGGTAGTGATAATACTGTTACTTTAGACTTAGAAAATGTTGCATGTTTCTTTAAAATATGTGCAACAGATAGTGATGTTGTTTTAAATTATGTAACTATTTACTATAATAATAAAACAAAGCCTAGTTCGACTAGTGAAATGTCATATAATGCTAGTAGAATCAATGTTTCTGATTTTTATAGTAACTATGACAATTTATCTGAAGGTGAAACTAGAAAAATTCCTTCTGATATCGTTATAAATAGTGATAATTCTTATACTGTAACAAAATATAAAAGTTATACTTATCATACTTTAGATTATTTATCATCTCACGCTAGCGAGGCTTCCTCTCTTGCGTTAACTGATCCGACAGACGTCGCTAACTATTATATGTTATTCCATACTTGGCCATTAAATTATTTTGAGAAAAATGACTTAAATACTGGTTCTTTATATTTTGGAACAAACGCACTTAGAAGAGTTTCAAAGTACACAAGAACTGATGGATATGCGACTAGCGTACCATATATTAATGCAAGTGGTACAAATTACCCTGTTTACTACGAACTAGATTTTGATGCATCAGGATACTACACTACAAATAATCGAGGTGTAGGACGTCTTGTAGTATGGGAAGATGGATTTAGTTCGAAAAATTATGATTCAAATCCTGTAATTGTTTATACGTGTGACCACTATGCGACTTTTAGAGAATATCTTAATAATGGTTCGTATGGTACAAATTTTAATGCAGAAAACCATGTAACAGGATATTCATTTAGCGCAGCTAAGGTTTTAAAATATCAAACAAACTAGACTTAACTTTTGTTAGGTCTTTTTGTTTTAAAAAACACAAATTGTTTCAAATTATTTATTTTAAAAATGCGTGTAGTATGTTAAAATATTTAATAGATTTTATTATATGAGGTGTGACATGGCTAAAATTGAAATTGCTGAAATTAGAAAAAAAGCTAGCTCATTAAGAGAATTAAACGAGGGCTACAAATTATACCAAAATAACGGTTATGAAGAGTTTGAATTTGAAATTATAAAAATTCCTACATTATCATTTAAAGCAAGTGCTGTTTTTAATGATGAGAGAGTAACTATAGAATACGCCAAAGATATAAGTGGTAATTGTTCTTGTCACTTAAATGGTCTTTGTATGCATGAAGTTTGCTTGTTTTTCTTACTTAGAGATAAATTAAATTCTTTATTTTCTGACAAAGAAAGTGAAGAAGTTTTCTTTGATAATGCTAAACAAGACGAGTTTATGCAAGATTTAATGGAAATTAATATTTTACGAAATGTTTTTGATTATACATTATTACCAATTTTATCATTTAGAAATGATCATCTAGGCTTAACATTAAAATTTAAGTGTAAGGATGAAGAATACGAAATAATTGATTTAAAAAAATTTATTTCAGATTTAGATACAAAACAAACATTAACAATTAAAAATGAAAAATTCCCATTAGAATATAAATACTTTGATGCAGATAGTAAACGTATCATTGATATTTTATATTTAATTCAAACAAATCTAAATCCTGAAAGTAATATTACATTAATCCCTGATGAAACATTAAATTTAATTTTTAATTCGAATCTTCCACATTTGTATTATAACAATTCGTTCTATCAAATGAAGGTTTCTTTTTCAAAAGAATTACCACCTTTAAAATTAATTTTAGAAGATAAGTCTTTAATTTTAAACCACTATGATTTTAAGAT
>CAVGYR010000016.1:0-20934 GCA_963633325.1 uncultured Treponema sp. | reverse complement strand
ATGCTTGCCTGTCACGCAGGAGATCACGGGTTCGATCCCCGTTCGAACCGCCATTAATTTGGTTCGGTAGCTCAGCAGGTAGAGCACAGGACTGAAAATCCTGGTGTCGTGGGTTCGACCCCCACCTGGACCACCACTTGAATTTTATTAGTGAACGCAAGTTCACTATTTTTTTTTAATATAATTTGTTATAATGAATATAACGATTGGGTGATTTTATGTCAGAAATTCTTAATGAATATTCAATATATGGATATTTACTTATGTATATGTATTTATTCTTGATAGGCTGCGTTTGTGGTTTTTTTATAGAAGTATTATTTAGAAGATATGTTTCTGTAAAGAAATGGGTTAATCCTGGCTTTTTAAAAGGTCCTTGGATTCCTTTGTATGGTTTTGGCGTTGTTATAATGTCAATCATTACAACAGGTTTTATATCTATCTTCAATAGTCACGGAATAGTATTATATAATCCTAATGATATGTATGAAGTAGGATGTGCAAAAGGACCATGTGTTTATGATTTAATACCTATTTTAATCATGGGTGTTGGAATGACTTTATTAGAACTAGTAGCTGGATTAATCTTTGTTTTAGGATTCAAAGTGCGTTTGTGGGACTACACAAATGATAGGGGAAATTTTAAAGGTATAATTTGTCCTAAATTTAGTATTATTTGGATTGTAGTATCTTTCCTTTTCTATTATGGTTTATCTCCTTTTATTTATAGATTTGCACTTGAATCGATAAATACTATGTTAAGTCCTACTCATAACGGGAAATTACCAAATATAATATTAATTTTATTACTTGGAAATATTTATGGTATGATGATTATTGATTTTATTACATCAATTGGCTTATTTACTAAAGTATCTCAATCAGCTAAGAAATTAGGTGAGGTATTTAAGTATGAATTAGTTAAACGTGATTTATCATTAGTAAAAAAAGAAGCTAGTACTCAAATTAAAGACATGATGCCTGAGACTTTACGAGAGAGATTTAATAAATATTCTGAGAAAGATCCGAAAACAACATTAAGATATCGTGTTAGATCATTTTTGTATATTGACCCTGAACCTAAGAAAAATGAAAACTTCGATTCTTCAGGTCGACCAATATCCCAAGAAGAATATGATAAAATACATAAAAAAAATGAAAATAATGATGGAAATGTATAAGAAAGCATTTCCATTTTTACTTTTATTTTCAAAGACAATTAATTATGATATACTTAAATTGTTATGAAGAGGTATATATGAAGTGGCTTGAAGAAGAAATTGAAACAAGAGGAAAAATTTTAGATGGGAACATCTTAAAAGTTAACTCTTTCTTGAATCATCAATTAGATGTTGATTTGTTAGACAAAATTACATTATTATGGTTTGATTATTTCAAAAGATTTAAACCTAATAAGATTTTAACTATTGAAGCTAGTGGTATTGCGCTTGCGACATTATTAGCTCAAAGATTTCACTGCCCTGCAGTTTTTGCCAAAAAAGGTGAACATTCAAACATGGGTAACGTTTACTCATCTGAGGTTTATTCCTATACCAAAAAACAAAGTCAAAAAATATCAGTAGATCAAGAATTTTTATCTAGTAGTGATGTAGTTCTTATTGTGGATGATTTTTTAGCTAATGGTAGTGCAACTAATGCTTTACTTGAAATTTGTAAAAAAGCAGGTTGTCAAGTTGTGGGTGTTGGTATTGTTATTGAAAAAGGTTTCCAAGATGGTGGAAAGAAATTAAGAGAAGCAGGAGTTAATCTTTATTCTCTTGAAATTATTGAATCTATGGATTCTAAATCAGGTAAAATTGAATTTAGAAAATAAGAAGATTAAATAATCTTAAATGTGGTGTATCTATAAGGTACACCTTTTTATATTAAAAAAGCCCTGACATAAGTCAGAGCTAAGGAAATATTTAGTTTTAAAAATTAAATACCTTGTGCATACATTGCGTTTGCAACTTTCTTAAATCCTGCAATGTTTGCGCCTTTAAGAAGATCAAATTCGTTTCCGCTATTCGAAGCTTCTTCGTAAGAATTTTTGAAAATGTTAATCATGATATCGTGAAGTTTTTGATCAACTTCTTCTCTAGTCCAAGATAAACGTAGACTATTTTGACTCATTTCAAGACCTGAAGTTGCAACTCCACCAGCATTTGCGGCTTTAGCAGGACAGAAGACAACTTTATTTTTGATAAATAAATCGATTGCATCTAAAGTACAAGGCATGTTAGCACCTTCGCCTACACAAATTACACCGTTATTAATTAAAGTTTTAGCAGCTTCTAAATCAAGTTCGCCTTGAGTTGCACAAGGTAGGGCAATATCACACTTAATTGACCAAATACCTTTTGATCCTTCAGTATAAGTAGCTGTAGGGATGTAATTTAGATAATCCTTAATACGACCTCTCTTAACTTCCTTGATTTCTTTTACAGCTTCTAGATTGATACCATTTGCGTCATAAATATAACCATTTGAATCAGATAAAGCTACTACTTTAGCACCTAATTCTTGAGCTTTTTCGCAAGCGTAGATAGCTACATTACCGCTACCAGAGATTACGACAGTTTTATCTTTAAAATCAGAATTAATTAATTTATTTAAAGCAGCTTGCGCAAAGTAACATAAACCGTAACCTGTTGCCTCAGTACGGATTAAAGAACCACCAAATGTTAATCCTTTACCAGTAAGAACTCCAGAGTATTCATCACGAATACGCTTATATTGGCCAAACATGTAACCAATTTCTCTACCACCGACACCAATATCACCAGCAGGGACATCAGTATTAGGGCCAATATGACGATATAATTCAGTCATAAATGATTGGCAGAAATGCATAACTTCGGTATCGGACTTACCCTTAGGGTCAAAGTCAGAACCACCTTTACCGCCACCCATAGGTAAACTAGTTAGAGAATTTTTTAAAACTTGTTCAAGTCCTAAAAATTTAATAATAGATCTATTAACAGAAGGATGGAAACGAAGACCACCTTTGTAAGGTCCGATAGCACTATTAAATTGATATCTATAGCCTCTATTAACTTGATATTCGCCTTTGTCGTCAACCCAAACAACTTTGAATTCAACGCCGCGTTCAGGATTAAAGAAACGTTCAAGTAATTTAACTTTTTCGTATTCAGGATGTAATGCTACAAAATCCTCAATTGAAAGTAAAATTTCTTTAGCAGCTGTTAAGTATTCAACTTCACCACAATTTTCTAATTCAAGTTTTTTATAAACTCTTTTTGCATAATCTGTTTTAAACATTTAATTACCTCACTTCTAATTATATTTTAGGCTAAAAAGAGTAAATCTACAAATAAATTTTACAAAATCTAAAATAGTAAACGTTATCATTAAAAAAAGTAATTATACTTTAATTTTATAGATATTTTCTATTTCAATTTATAGAAAATTATGTTAATTATTTTTGCATAAATATTCAATTAAGAGTATAATTATTAAATGGTGATTTATAATGAAAATTATTGTAAATAATAGTGATGAAACTATTGAATTAGGATATAAAATTGGTCGTCTTTTAAAAGAAAAAGATGTAGTTTTATTAGACGGAGATTTGTCCGCTGGCAAGACTACATTTACAAAAGGTATTGGTAAAGCTCTAGGTATTAATAGAGTTATAAACTCTCCGACATTTACAATTGTAAAAGCTTATCAAGGAGAAAAGACTAAACTATACCACATGGATTTGTATCGTTTAGATGGTTTAGGTAATGATTTTGATTTATATGAATATTTCGAAGGCGATGGCGTTTGCGTTGTTGAATGGCCTTATCAAGTTAAAGAATTGTTACCGGATGAATATCTAAAGGTCGAAATAAAGCGCCTTGATGAAAATAAGCGTGAAATAAGTTTAATTGCACATGGCAAAAGATATGAAGAATTAATAGGTGAGTTAAATGTATACATTAATAATAGATAGTGCTACAAAAGTTATGTATCATGCACTTGTAAAAGATAATGAAGTTGTTTTTGAATCTTATACAAAAGGACAAAATGATTTTGCCAAAAACATCGTTAAAATCATTGAGGATATTTTTACAAAATTTAATATAAATGCATCCGATTTAGAGAAAATCATTTGTGGTATTGGACCTGGTAGTTATACAGGTGTAAGAATGGCTGTTACAGTTTCTAAAATGATAGCTGTATTTAAAAATGTTCCACTTTATGAAATATCAACCCTAAATTTAATGTCTTCTGATTCTAAAGGCAAAGTTTTAGCTACTATAGACGCAAGACGTGGAAATTCATTTTGTGCACTATACGATAATAATAAATTAGTCGGAAAAGAAGCTATTTTAAATACAGAAGAATTTTTAAGTCAAAATTATGATGTTCGCGTAACGGAAGAATCTTATAAAGTTAATCCTTTAGTTGTAATTAAGAATGCGGTTAAAGTAGAAAACCCACACGGATTAAAACCTAATTATTTACAAGAAACTGAAGCTGAGAGAAATTTAAAAAATGTTGCTTAGAAAAATGCAATATTCTGATATAGATACTATTACAAAATATGAAGAAATTTATTTAGGTTCAACACTTGGGAAAAACCATTTTGAAATTGAACTTAAAAATCCTTATGCATATTTTTTAGTTGCATTAGATAACGATAAAATAGTAGGTTATATATCTTCAACCCTAGAAGAAATGGGCGAAATTTTAAATTTCTTTGTAATTAAAGAATATCAAAATAAAGGTATTGGCTCGGCTTTGTTAAATGAAGTTATTGAAAAAAGTAAAATCAAAAAAGTAAAAAGTATTTATTTAGAAGTAAATGAAAATAATTTAAATGCGATAGCACTTTATAAAAAATTTGGATTTGTTTTATCACATAAGAGGAAAAATTATTATAAAGACGGCGACGCATATGTATTAATTAAGGAGATCAATTGATATGCTAGTATTAGGAGTAGAATCAAGCTGCGATGAAACAGCTGTAGCTATAGTAAAAGATGGTAAAGAAGTACTTAGTAATGTAGTACTTTCACAAATTGATATTCATACTAAATTTGGTGGTGTTGTTCCTGAAATAGCTTCAAGAGAACATGTATATAATGTTTCGATGGTATTTGAAGAAGCTTTTAAGAAAGCTAATTTAAGCCCTGAAGACATTGATTTGATTGCAGTTACAAAAGGTCCTGGTTTGATTGGTAGTTTATTAGTTGGTGTGAATGCGGCTAAAACGCTTGCCTTAATCTATAATAAGCCTTTAATTGGAATAAACCATTTAGCCGGACATATATACGCAAACTCTATTGAGCACGATATGAAATTTCCATCAATTGCACTACTTGTATCAGGTGGTAACACCGAACTTATTTATATGAAAGATCATTTCTCTTTTGAAATTATTGGGGAAACGCTAGATGATGCAGTTGGTGAAGCTTATGATAAAGTTGCTCGTGTAGTAGGAATTGGTTATCCTGGTGGACCAATTGTTGATAAATTAGCTCACTTAGGTAAAGACACATACAATTTACCTCGCGTTTATTTAGGCTCAGACAATTACAATTTTAGTTTTTCAGGACTTAAAAGTGCGGTAATCAATTTGAATCATAATGCGATTCAAAGAGGCGAAAGTATTAATGTAAATGATTTATGTGCATCTTTCCAAGAAGCTGTTACTGATGTTTTAGTTGATAAAGCACTAAAGGCATGTAAAGAATACAACGTAAAACAACTTATAGTTGCAGGTGGGGTTTCAGCTAATAAGGGGTTAAAGGAAAAACTTAATCGTGAAAACAAAAACGAAGACCTTGAAATCTGTATACCATCAATTAAGTATTGTACAGATAATGCAGTTATGATAGCTGCGGCCGGGTATTATCGTTATCAAAAAAACAATACACTTGATAAATTAGATTTGAATGCGGACGCATCGCTAGAACTTGTAAGTGTAGAACAAAAGTAGGGAGAAGAAATTCTTCCTTTTTTCATATTTTTTTCTTATAATCAAAAAAAATATTGATATAATTATTACAAAAAGGTATTAAACATGAAAAAAAGATATTTATTACTAACTTTATTAACAATTTTATCGGCCACATCATGCATTAAAAGCTCAGCTAAGGTTACTGAGGTTACATTAAGTGGGAATATAAACGAATCATTAAGCGTTAAACATCCTTTAAAAAGTAAAGGTGACGTTAATGTATTATATGTTCCTCTAAATTTTGACAATGCTTATAATGATACAAATTTAAGTTTTTTAGATAAAACGTTAAACGGAACTGATGTCGACACAGGTTTTTATTCATTAAAAGATTATATAAGTACGTCTTCTTATCAAAAAATAAATCTAAATATTGATCGAATTGAAACTATTCAAAGTGAGCATTCTATAGAATATTACAAAGAAAATGATGAATTAGAAACTGGTATTATTGATAACCTAAATAGTCTAGATTTATCTAAATATGATAATGATAATGACAAATATGTTGACTACGTTTGCTTTATCTATATTAGCGGGGATTTGACAAGTACATTTAAATACGAAGAACGTTTTAATAATAACTTTACTAAAGATTTAAATGTTAAAATAAACGATACTTATTCTTTGTCAAATGTTTCATTTGTTGATTATAGAACATTAATTGGTAAATACGAATCTAAATATGATTCTAAAAATATTAAGTTAAGCTGTCACGAACTAGTTCATCAACTAGGATATGCATTTGGCCTTTTAGATGAATGCGACAAGTCAAATTTATCTAGTGATACAAAGATGTATTATTCAACTATGATGAGCGGTGTATGTGGGGATTTTTCTTCAAGTGATAAAGTCCTTTTAGGATGGGCTAATACATATGTAACAAGTGGGAAATTTGATGTAAGTCATGATTTATCTTCATTTGAAACTACAGGAGATGTTATTCTTTGGTCAGATCATACAATATCAAATGTATTTGATGAATACGTAATTCTAGAAATATATTCAAATGAATTATTGAATAAATTAGGACGAGTTAAAACTACTAAAGAAAATGAAACTTTTTACACACTTAAAGTTACTAAAGTTGATAATACATTGAATAAAAATTCAAACAATAAACCAATAACTAATGAAAAACAATACGATTCAAGTGCATTTAAGTTTGACAATTGTGGCGAAAATAGCCGCGTAGATATTAGATTATCTAAAACTTATAATGAAACAGAAGAATTAACTAAGAGTTATTTTTATTTATCAGGTAACGGTGGTTCAATATCTGAACAATTTAAGGAAAGTGGCAAAATTCCTGCTCTTACGTTCTCTTATACAAGCATAAATGATAAATTTGTTTCAAGTATAAAACTAGTATTATAAAGCACAAAATTTTTTGTGCTTTTTTATGTGTTTCTCTTTTAAAAGAATCATAAATAGGGTATAATTTTTGATAGGTGATATTTATGGAAGAAACTTCAAATTTTATTAAAACAATTATGAAAGATGACTTAGAAAGTGGACGTGTAAAAGAAATAATTACTCGTTTTCCTCCTGAGCCCAACGCATATCTACACATCGGACATGCACGTGCTATTATTGTCGATTTTGAGACTGCAATAAGCTTTAACGGAAAAACTAACCTACGATTTGACGATACTAACCCATCTAAAGAAAAGAGCGAATTCGTAGATGCAATCATTGAAGATTTAAAATGGTTAGGTTATACTCCAGCTAATGTATTTTATGGATCAGACTATTTCGATAGACAATATGAAGATGCAGTTAAATTAATTAAAAAAGGTTTAGCTTATGTCGATGATTCAACACAAGAAGAGATAGCCGCTATGCGTGATACTAATCAAGGGGATGGTATTGAATCTCCTTATAGAAATAGAAGTGTTGAAGAAAATTTAAAGTTATTCGAAGAAATGCGTGAAGGAAAATATAAAGACGGTGAAAAAACGCTTCGCGCTAAAATTGATATGAAGAGTCCTAATGTTAATATGAGAGACCCTGTTATTTATAGAATCAATCATATGGAACATCATAGACAAGGTAACAAGTGGTGCATTTATCCTATGTACGATTTTGCGCACCCATTACAAGACGCGTATGAAGGTATAACACATTCATTATGTTCTATCGAATATGATAACCATAGACCATTATATGATTGGGTTGTTGAACATTGTGATGTTAGTAACCACCCACATCAATATGAGTTTGGTAGATTAAATATTACAAATACAATCCTTTCAAAACGTTATTTACGTGCTTTAGTTGATTCAAATAAAGTTTCAGGATATGATGACTGCCGTATGCCTACTCTTGTTGCTTATAGAAGAAAAGGTGTTACGGCTAATGCGATCAAGAACTTCATTATCTCAACAGGTTTATCACGTATTAATTCAACTGTTGATAGTGCTGTTTTAGATAATTATGTACGTGAAGATTTAAAATTAAAAGCTACACGTCCTAGTGCTATTTTACATCCTTTAAAAGTTACAATTACTAATTACCCTGAAGGTGAAGTAGAATGGTTAAGCGCACCAAATAATATGGAAAATGAAGCTTTAGGAGAACGTAAAGTCGCATTCTCTAGACATATTTATATCGATAGAGATGACTTCGTTTTAGAAAAGCCTAACAAAAAATGGAAACGTCTTGCAAAAGATGTAGAAGTACGTTTGATGTTCGCATATTTCATTAAATGTAATGATGTTGTATATGATAATGAAGGTAATATCGTTGAATTATTATGTACATATGATCCTGCAACTAAATCTGGTTCAGGATTTGACGAGAGAAAGCCTAATGGTACAATCAACTATGTTGAAGCTAGTACAGCTCTAGAAGCTGAATTTAGATTATTTGATAATCTATTACTTCCTGAAACTGAAGAAAACAAGGATAAAGATTTCATGGAAAGATTAAATCCTGAATCTTTAAAGATTGTAAATGGTTATGTTGAGTCTTCACTAGAAGATACAAAAGTAGGAGAACATTATCAATTCTTACGTGTAGGTTATTACGCAGTTGATAAAGATTCAACAAGAGAAAAGTTAGTATTTAATAGAACTTGCGATTTAAAGAGCGGGTTTTCACAATAAAAATGAATAAGCAGGTTTAACCTGCTTTTTCAATGTATGGAGGATATATGTTAAAAGTTGTTGATTTAGGAATGCAATTTGGCTCAAGAAAATTGTTCGAGCATGTTAACTTAAATTTCGATATGGGAAACTGTTATGGTATTATCGGTGCTAATGGTGCTGGTAAATCTACTTTTTTAAAGATATTATCAGGTTCGTTAGAATCTACGAGTGGTAATATCGTTCGTGACCCTAAGGAAAGAATGTCTATCTTGAGACAAAACCAAAATGAATTTGATAATGAAACAGTTATTCGTACTGTTTTAATGGGAAATAAAAGACTTATTGAAATAATGGATTTAAAGGATGCACTTTATTCGAAACCTGATTTTAATGAAGAAGACGGAATTAAAGCTGCTGAACTTGAAGGCGAATTTGCGGAAATGAATGGTTGGGATGCAGAAAGTGATGCGTCTAGCTTATTAAACGGTGTAGGTGTACCTCAAGAATTCCATTATTCATTAATGAGTGATCTTGACGCTAAATTAAAAATTAAGGTATTACTTGCACAAGCTTTGTTTGGTAACCCTGATATCTTATTATTAGATGAACCTACAAACAATCTAGATTATAAAACATGTGAATGGTTAGAAAACTTCTTACTTAACTTTAAAAATACAGTAATTATTGTATCCCACGATAGACATTTCTTAAATAATGTATGTACACATATTTGTGATGTAGATTTTGGCAAGATTACAATGTATGTTGGTAACTATGAATTCTGGTATGAATCAAGCCAATTATTGTTACAACAAAAGAAAGATGAAAATAAGCGTGCTGAAGAAAAAGCTAAAGAATTAAGAGAATTTATTCAACGTTTCAGTGCTAATAAATCTAAAGCTCGTCAAGCTACAAGTAGAAGAAAATTATTAGATAAACTTGATTTAACACAAGTAGAGCCATCTAGTAGAAAATATCCATTTATTGGTTTTAAACAATTCCGTGAAGTAGGTAATGATATTTTAGATGTTGATTCACTTACAAAGAATGGTATATTTGAAAACATTTCTTTCTCAGTTAGAAAAGGTGATAAGATTGCAATTTTAGCTGAAAATTCGCTAGTAGTTACAACATTATTTAACATTTTAGCTGGTAAAGAAACACAAGATAGTGGAACATTTAAATGGGGTGTTACAACACGTCAAAGCTATTTAATGCAAGATAATAAGGAATTATTTAGCGATCCTAAATTAAATTTAATTACATGGTTACGTCAATTTTCACCTGAAGATGAAACAGAATCATTCTTACGTTCTTGGCTAGGCAGAGTATTATTTACAGGCGAAGAAGCTAAGAAGAATGTCAATGTTTTATCGGGTGGCGAAAAGATTCGTGCTAATCTTGCAAAAATTATGCTAGAACAAGCTAATGTACTTTTATTTGAGGACCCAACTAACCACCTAGATCTTGAATCAATTTCAGCTTTAAACGATGGTATGACATCATTTTACGGAAATATTATCTTCTCAAGCCATGACGCAGAATTACTAAATACTGTAGCTAATAGATTAATTGTTATTAAAGATGGTAAGATCGTATTTGATAAGGAAATGAATTACGAAGATTATATGTCTTTAGGGGAATAGAATGGATTTATTAGAAAATTTAAATGAAAACCAACGTGATGCGGTTTTAACATGCGATGGGCCCATTATGGTTATGGCAGGTGCCGGAAGTGGTAAGACAGGCGTTTTAACTCGAAAAATTGCGTATTTAATCGAAGAGAAGAACGTATCTCCTTATAAGATTCTAGCCCTTACATTTACAAATAAAGCAGCACGTGAGATGAAAGAACGTGTGGAGAAATTTACAGGATTAAATACTAATTCTATGTGGATTTCTACATTCCACTCATTTTGTGCTAGGTTCCTACGCTTAGAGATTGAATGTTTAAACACTTATACATCAAAGTTTCAAATAATAGACGAAGATGACTCGGAAAAAATAATTAGAGAGTCAATGAAAGAACTTAATATAGATCCTAAAGCTTACAAATCAAAAGTTATTCACGGACTTATAAGTGATGAGAAAAACGGTCAAGTGATTAAACTTAAAGATATCGCTTTGCAAAGCGTATTTAATAAAGTTAAGACTTTATATAACGAACGATTAGTAAAAGACAATTTATTAGATTTTGATGATCTTATTTTAGTCACTTTAAAAATTGTTAAAGAACACGAAGACATTTTACAAAAATATCAATTTAAATTTGAATATATCTTAGTAGATGAGTTCCAAGATACTAATAAACTTCAATATGAACTTGTTAAGTTATTAGCCCTTAAAAATAACAATATATTCATCGTTGGAGATGAAGATCAATCAATATACTCGTTTAGAGGAGCTAATATTGAGAACATCTATAGTTTTAAACAAGATTTTGATCCAGTTAAAGTTATCTTACTAGAACAAAACTATCGTTCTACAAAACCGATTCTAGACGCCGCAAATAATGTTATTAGACATAATAATGAACGCATTGAGAAAAATCTTTACACTACAAATACAATTTCTTATAAGCCAAAATATTATAAAGCAGATGGTTCGTATAACGAAGAATCTTATATTGTTGAACAAATAAAGAAACTTTTAAACGAAGGCTATACTTATAAAGATTTTGCGATAATATATCGTTCTAATTATCTATCAAGAGCTTATGAAGAAATGTTAAGAAAGAATAAAATACCTTATGAAATTTATGGTGGTATTTCTTTCTTTAGCCGAAAAGAAATCAAAGATATTTGTGCTTATTTACGCTTAATTGTTGACCATAATGATAATTTCTCTTTCGAGCGAATTGTGAACGAACCAAAGAGAAAAATAGGAAATGCGATGGTTGATAAATTAAAGACTGAAGCTGATCTGCACAATTGTTCGTTGTTTGAAGCTATTGATTATCTTGCAAGTCAAGGAAATAGTTTTAATTCCCTTATAGATTTTAAATTTACAATCATTGAACTTCATGAAGATTTGTATAGTCAAACTTTTGAGTTAGAGACTATTATCGATAAGATTCTTGATAAGACAGGATATAAAACAATGTTATCAGATTTAGGGGACGAAGGTAAGGACAAATTAGATAACGTATATGAACTAAAGAGTATGTTAACTAGTGATGATGGTAGTGCAAATTCTAAGGAAGAAAAGTTAAAATTATTCTTAGAAAATTTAGCTCTTATGACCGATATGGATGATAAAGACGCAAGTACTGATAAAGTTAAACTTATGACATATCATCAATCTAAAGGCCTTGAATTTAGAGCTGTATTTATGCCAGCTATGGAAAACGGAATTTTCCCTAATGCAAATACACAAGGAAATCCTAAAGAAGAAGCTGAAGAGAGAAGAATTTGTTATGTAGGTATTACCCGTGCTCGTGAACGTTTATTCTTAACTTCTTGTGGAAATCGTATAGTATTTGGTCAAAGAATGTTCCACGAACAAAGCCCTTACATCGAAGAGATGGGTCTTAATAATCTTGATATTGAGGGTACAATTTTACGTACAATTCCTGTTGAAACAGTGAAAACTAACAAACCTGTTGAAAAGAAAAGTGTAGAACTTGTAGATAATTCTGAGATTAGAATTGGAGATAACATTCACCACGAAATATACGGTGATGGACGGGTTGTTGAAGATAATGGTAAGATTATTTCAGTCGCATTCAGTGCACCTACAGGAATAAAGAAATTACTTAAGAATCACCCTACAATTCGCAAAATATAAATGAAAAAGGAGTCAAATTTGGCTCCTTTTAGTCTTTTAGATTGTCTTTGTTTTCAGTTAAATTATTTTCATAAATATTAATACCAAAATTCATCAAAAACACTTGTAAGAATATTGTTATAATCAAAGAACTGTATTGATACCCATCGGTTATTATTTTTTCAAAAGAAAAATAAGAGAAAGGGTTAATGTAATATAGTAAATCGAATGAAATAAAACAACCGATTATGTGTGTTAGTAAAAATGGAATTATCGATATTAAAGATAACAAATAAAGCTTTATATGAGAAAATCCCCCGATTACTAAACCATATGAGAAGAATACGCTCATTAACAAGAATAAGGAAAAATCTATTAAAAATAGATCTTTTAAATTAAAATCATATTTTTTAATTGTAAAGTAAATGATACTAAAAACGAATACTAGTAACACAAAACATAAAATATAAATTAGAGTACCTATAATTCTATAAATTATGATACGACTACGTTTTATAGGCTTTGTATACAAAAAATCTTTTGTATGGTTTAATCTATCTCTACGCGCAATTTCTATTCCTAAAGATATTGCAAAAAAAGAAGAGACGAAAGAGATACATTTAATATAAAAAGCGTAAAAACCATTTACAGTTGTGAATTTTGTTTTATTTATGTTAAAAATATCAAGTAAACATTGATTTGCATATTCTAGTGATGTATCAATCGAATCTTTATTTGTTAATACAATGTTTGAACAAATTAACAAAATTATTGATACAAACAAAAGTATTAAGAAAGAGATGAAATTATTCTTAATTAAACGTTTAAATTCAAATAGAACTATCATAATTCACCTTCTTTGATAAATGTAATCATACTTACTTTTAAATCTAGTTGATTTAATAAATCAGATATTTTACCATCATAAATGTATGTTTCATTTGAGATATAAGTAAGTTTTTTTATTTTTAAAGGAAATTCGGTCTTAATTTTTAGCGTATATTTTTTATCTTTTAAACTGTCAACTCGAACAAATCTAGGATCTATATAAAGAAAAAAAGAATCGATATCAATTTTATTTAATAAGACCTTGTTTGAATTGATAAAAATTGTTGAGTTGTTATTTTTTAGATTAATAATTTCTTCATTGATATCTGTTATGTTTGATGTATTTATATGTGAATATGGGTCGTTTAACATAAGTAAATCAGGCTTGTGGTAAATAGCCTCAATTAATTTTATAAGTTCAATAGTTTCTTTATCTAAATCTTTTAATTTAGACATTGGATTGATGTGAAATTTTGATAGAAGGCGTTTTAAATTGTCTGTATAGTCATTTTTGTAAAAAGATGATGAATATGAATAAAAATCATGGACTCTAAGCGTTGTATCAATCTCAAAATCTTTAGAGTAATAACCAATAAAACTAAAAGATTTATTAAGGTCTACCTCGTATAAAAAACATTTCTTTTTAGAATCTATTAAATCTAAAATAGCTTTAAATAAAATAGCGCCTTTTTCGTTTTCATTTAAAATTTGATTAATACTATTAGCTTCTAAACTAAATGTATTATTTAATATATTGTAATTATCTATATTAAGTTTTTTTACAAATAAACTAGTTTTTTTCATAATTAATATCCTTATTAAAATTATACTATCAACTAAGTTTTTTTGGAAAGAAAAATCATAATTTATGGTAAAATATTTAAAAAAAGAGGAAATACTTTATGACTGATTTAGAACGAATGAAAGAACTTGTCGAGATATTAGACAAGGCTAATTATGAATATTATGTACTTGATAATCCGACTTTAGATGATTTTACATTTGATAAATTATTAGTCGAACTAGAAACTTTAGAAAAAAAATATCCTGAATATAAAGATCCTAATTCACCTACAACACACGTTGGAGGTGAGGCGATTTCTGCATTTAAACAAGTTAAGCATGAAATACCTATGATGAGTTTGTCAGATGCATTTTCATATGAAGAATTAGCTCAATTTGATTCTCGTGTAAGACAAGTTGTAAAAAATCCAACTTATGAATGTGAACTTAAAATAGATGGTTTATCAGTTTCTTGTGTATATGAAAATGGTATATTTAAAAGAGCAGCTACAAGAGGAAACGGGGTTGAGGGGGATGATGTTTCCGAAAACGTCAAAACCATTAAATCAATTCCTTTAAAACTAAAACAAAATGTTAATATTGAGGTTAGAGGAGAAATCTTCATGCCTAAAAAAAGCTTAATTAAATTAAATACGGAACGCGAAGCTAATGAAGAACCATTATTTTCAAATTGCAGGAATGCGGCGAGCGGATCACTAAAACTATTAGATCCTAAGATGGTATCTAAAAGAGGACTTGATGCGTTTTTGTATTATTTAACTACTGGTATTGAAAACCACAGTCAAAGTGAAGCTCTTCAAATTATGAAAGAACTAGGTTTTAAAGTAAATCCTTATTCTAAATTATGCACATCACTTGATGAGGTATATGAATATATTGAAAACATCGCAAAAATTAGAGAAGAACTTCCTTATGATATCGATGGTGTTGTTTTAAAACTAAATGATAAAGATTTATATGACGAAGTAGGTGTTACAGCTAAATATCCTAAATGGGCTATTGCATATAAGTTCCCACCTACAGAAGTTAAAACTAAGTTGATTACGGTAATTTATCAAGTCGGCAGAACCGGCAATATCACCCCTGTTGCTAATTTCACTCCGGTTTTTGTACAAGGATCAACTATATCACGTGCTACACTTCACAATGAAGATTTTATTAAAGAGCGTGATATACATGAAGGAGACACTATTGTCATAAGAAAAGCCGGGGACGTTATTCCTGAAGTTGTAAGGTCTGTTAAAGGAGAACGTATAATCGGAGCTAAGCCTATTGAGTTTATAAAGAGTTGTCCTTGTTGCGGGATGAAACTAGTTAGAATTGAAGGAGAAGCTGATTATTATTGCTTGAATAAACAGTGTAGCGAGCGTAGAAAGAACGAATTAGTTCACTTTGTTTCAAAAGCCGCTTATGATATTGATTCATTTGGTGAACAATTAGTCACAACTTTGTTTGATGCAAAAATTATTAATGACATTCCTGATATTTTTAAATTAAAAGATAAAAAAGAAATCTTACTTAATTTAGAAAGAATGGGCGAAAAGAGTGTTAACAAACTTTTAAGCTCAATAGAAGAATCTAAAACTCGTGAACTAGATAGATTGTTGTTTGGGCTAGGAATTAGACACGTCGGCGCTAAAGTCGCAAAAATTCTTACAAAAAAATTTAATTCAATTGAAAATTTGAAGAATGCAAGTTTTGAAACTTTGTCAGAAATAGATGATATAGGTGAGATTATCGCAAAAAGCGTTGTAGACTATTTTAGTGACAGTGAAAACATTAAATTACTAGATGAACTAGCTTCATTAGGCCTAAATATGGTGTCAATTACAAAAGAGATTAAAGAGTCATATTTTACTGATAAGAAAGTTGTTTTAACAGGATCATTAACGCACTTTGATAGAAATAAAGCTAAAGAAATTATTGAGAGCTTAGGCGGTAAAACCGTTGATTCAGTTTCTAAGAAGACTAATATCGTACTTGTTGGTGAAAATCCTGGCTCAAAATATGAAAAAGCATTAAGTTTAGGCATTGAAATCATGAGTGAAGACGAATTTATTAAAATTGTTGAGGGAAAATAATGGATAAAATTATTGTACATAAAGCTAGGGAAAACAATTTAAAAAATATAGATATAGAACTACCTAAAAATAAATTAATAGTAATGACAGGGCTTTCAGGAAGTGGGAAATCAACGCTTGCGTTTGATACTATTTGTCGCGAAGGCGAAAGACGTTTTATTGAGGCCTTATCGGCTAGTGCTAGACAATTTTTAGGAGTTAATGATAAAGCTGATGTAGACTCAATTGAGGGTTTGTCGCCTACAATATCAATCGATCAAAAGACAACGAGTAAAAACCCTCGTTCAACAGTTGGTACCATCACAGAAATTTATGATTACTTTAGAGTATTGTATGCCCGTATTGGTGTCCCTTATTGCCCTATACATAATGAACCAATTGAGGCTCAAAGTGTAGACCAAATGGCACGTAAAGTATTAACACTTGAAGAAGGAACTAAATTTTATATATTAGCGCCAGTAGTCGTTCAAAAACGCGGAGAACATAAAAATATTTTCCAAAAGTTTTTAAAAGAAGGATACTCCCGTGCCCTTGTCGACGGAACACTTTATGAACTAGAAGAAGAAATCAATTTAAATAAAAATATAAAGCACGATATTGATATTGTAATCGATAGAATGAAAATGAAAGAAGACCTTGAGGGGCGTATTAGACAAAGTTTAGAATTAGCACTTCGCGCAAGTTGCGGGTATGCTAAAGTTAAAGTTTTAGATACGAATGAGGAATTGTTCTTCTCAGAACATTATGCATGCAAGATTTGTGGATATTCGGTGCCAAGCCTAGAACCACGCTTATTTTCATTTAACTCGCCACTTGGTGCTTGTCCGAATTGTAAAGGACTTGGTGTAAAACTTGAAGTTAGTGAAGCTCTAATGGTCGATTATGATAAATCGATAAATAAGGGTGCCATTATACCGCTTAAAAATCAAGAAAAGGATAATATATTAAATAGTGAGTTACAAACAGTTTGTGCACATTATAATATTGATATGAACGTTCCTTTTAAAGAATTAAGCAGGGAAAAACAAGAAATAGTATTATATCATTCGCCTGAACCTATTGAATTTAATATCACTACATCAAGTGGAAATACTAAACACGATTTTAAAGTTTATGAAGGAATGATGGGCAATTTCAAACGACGCTACGTTGAAACAACAAGCGATTGGATTCGTACGTGGATTGAAGGATTCATGATTGAACGTACTTGTGAAACTTGTCATGGAAAAAGATTAAACGATAAGGTATTAAGTGTAAAAATTGATAATAAATCAATCACCGATATGTGCGATATGCAAATAGATAAGTTAATACCTTATCTTAAGGAAATGCTAGAAAATCTATCTAAAGAGAAAAAAGAAATAGCAGAACTTGCGATAAAAGAAGTATTAGATAGATTAACATTCTTATCAAATGTCGGACTAGGCTATTTAACTTTATCAAGATCTGCAGATACATTATCTGGTGGAGAAGCACAAAGAATTAGACTTGCGACACAAATTGGTTCTAAATTAACAGGTGTTTTATACGTTATGGATGAACCTTCTATCGGTCTTCATCAACGTGATAATGACCGCCTAATTAGAACACTAAAAGATATGCGTGATTTAGGAAATACGCTAATTATAGTTGAGCACGACCTAGATACAATGCGTGAAGCTGATTATTTAGTTGATATCGGTCCTGGCGCAGGGGTTCACGGAGGCTATATTATGGCTGCAGGTACTCCCGAAGAAGTAATGCAAAATCCTAATTCTTTAACCGGCGCATATTTATCAGGTAAACTTAAAATTGAATTACCTAAAAAGCGAATGAATGGGAACGGAAAGTTTATTACTATCGAAGGCGCAAGTGAACACAATTTAAAAAATATTAATGTAAAAATTCCACTAGGTGCGCTTGTGCTTGTAACGGGAGTGTCAGGAAGCGGGAAATCCACATTAGTTAATGAAATTTTGTATAAAGCCGCATACAAAGAAGTTTATAATTCTAATAAAGTTTACCCTGGAAAATACAAAAAAATTACGGGGCTTGAGAATATAGATAAAATAATTCAAATTTCACAATCTCCTATCGGTCGTACACCAAGATCAAACCCTGCAACATATACATCAGTATTTGATGATATAAGAGATTTATTTGCCCAAACAAATGATGCAAAAATAAGAGGATTTGATAAAGGAAGATTCTCATTTAATGTAAAAGGCGGAAGATGCGAATCATGTTGGGGAGACGGCGTAAAACGTATTTCGATGCAATTTTTACCAGATGTTTATGTTGAGTGCGAAGAATGTAAAGGAAAACGATATAATAAAGAAACCCTTGAAGTAAAATACAAAGGTAAAACAATCTCAGACGTTTTAGACATGACAATTGAGGATGCATGTGAATTCTTTAGTGCAATCCCTAAGATTAAATCAAAACTAGATACCCTAATTGAAGTGGGTCTAGGCTACATAAAATTAGGTCAATCTTCAACTACTTTATCAGGTGGAGAGGCTCAAAGAGTTAAACTTGCGACTGAATTACACAAGAAGATAACACCAGGCACATTATATGTTATGGATGAGCCTACAACCGGTCTACATAATGATGATATTAAAAGACTAATGAATGTAATATTTAAAATCCGCGATGAGGGTGCATCAATAGTAATTATTGAGCATAATCTTGACGTTATTAAATTGGCAGATTATATTATTGATTTAGGCCCTGAGGGCGGAGATAAAGGCGGCGAGGTAGTCACAAAAGGTACACCTGAAGAAGTGGCTCAAGTTAGTGAAAGTTATACCGGACAATATTTAAAGAAATATTTGTAAAGAAAATGAACAATTGATTTTATTATAAAATTGATTGTTTTTTCTTTTATCTAAATGAAAAATGAAAAAAATATGTAGTTTTGATGAAAAATTCGGAAAAAGCAAAAAAAGAAAAGATAAAAACAGAAAAATGTTGACAGTGGTTATAATTATGCTAAAATACTATAAAGGAGAGTGAAAACAATGAAAAAGTTGATTAGAATTTTAATAATGATTTTGTGTTTTGTATTTGTTATTAAAACAAAATTTAATTCTTATGCGTTAGATGATACATTATTGAAGACAAGTGATGGCTTTGAATTCAGTATGGATGAAGTCGTATTATATGAATCGGATTTTTATGACAAGGATTTTTCAAATAACCAAGAAGTTTATGATTATATTTTTGATATTGGATATAATCGTATAGAAACTGCTAGTTATATTGAATCTTACGATTACCTTACCGATGATGAAAAAGATTTGGTAAAGAAACATCCTATATATGCGGCTATAGGATTCAATTGTGCGACAAAAGCACGTGAAAAAGCAGCAGAATTATATGAAGAAGATGCAAGTGACGGCAAAATAGGAAATGCGTTTAACCATGCATATTGGGTTTCATTGATGTTCTATAAAACTGAACCTTCTTTTGCAATAGCTGAGGCATACGCCCGTGAGAATTATTCTTCGAATGATTCTACAAACAAATATATGGACATATATAATGACGATGTGGCTTATAATTTTTGTACAACTGTAAATGAGCCATCTGAAGAAGAAATTTTGAAAAATGCAATTTCACTTGTAGACGAGGGAAAATTAATTTATATAATATCTAATTTTAGATATTTATCACAAATTACTTTTTATGAGGCTACAGGTGAGGAAGAATATACATATGCATATGGAACTTTTTATTCATATACTAATAAAAGTGAACCATGGCAAACTATTGAGCCAAAATATGTTGTTGTAAGAAGAAACCCTAGTGGGCCAAATGTTTTAATTTAATTGGAGGCACAACATGAATTTAACAAAAACAAAAATTTATTTTAAAAAAGAAAATGATATAAAAAATAATGAGTTGCTTAGAGATTATGACTCTAAAAATAAAGACAATCATTATATTGATACAATTAATGTTGAATTGGATAAATGCAAAAATAATTACTCAAAAATTATTAACACAATTCTAAATTCTTTAGTAATACTTATGAATTTGGTTTTTATAACAATTTTAATTGTTGATAAACTAAGTGGCAATTGTCATATTTTTACAGCATACTTTATTTATGGATCTATATTTCCTCTAGCATTACTTGTAATTTATGCAGTGTTACTTGCATTTAAACAAATTAAGATTCAAGATAAAACACAATTATTTTTATTATGTCTTGCCATTTTCACAAATTTTGTAAGAATGTATTTTACATGGCATGATTTGTTTAAATATGGATTCCCAATTGATACATTTTTATTTTAATTAGAGAGTAACATAAAGTTTGTGTAAATATAAAAAATAGCCAGGGACCATTTTAGTTCCTAGCTAGATTAGTGTATTTTACTATTAAAAAAGGTAACAATCGTATATTATA
>CAVGYR010000015.1:0-21120 GCA_963633325.1 uncultured Treponema sp. | reverse complement strand
ATATGTATTTAGAATCGGTGGAGACGAATTTGTAGTTATTTCTAAACATTTAGAAGCAGATGAACTTGTTAATCGTCTTA
The DNA here is from genome assembly GCA_963633325.1 of uncultured Treponema sp. Classification (GTDB taxonomy): domain Bacteria; phylum Bacillota_I; class Bacilli_A; order Acholeplasmatales; family Anaeroplasmataceae; genus JAEELC01. Next base: position 21,040 of record CAVGYR010000015.1, on the reverse strand, counting down.
TCAAATTAAATGACATGCCATTATTTTTCGCAAAGAAAAATGATAAATTTAGTGCTGGTGTTGTTATAAATTATGACGAGTTAACAATTGAAGAACTTACAAATATTGCGGACGAATGTCTTTATAAAGCTAAAAATTCAAAGACTGATTTTTACATAGTCTATAATAAATAGAAAACGATTTCAAAAATGATTTTATAAATTCTTATAGATTTTTTTAATATGTTATGCTAAACTTATAAATAGAAAAATCCTAGATTATAATATCAAGGTTATTGATTCTTAGTCTAGGCTAAGAATCTTTTTTTAGAGGTGCAATATGAGAGGCTTATTTAATTTGAAGAGTTTATCAACAGATCAAATAAATGATGTTCTTTCTTTAGCTTTCAAGTTTAAGAGTGGTTTTTCTCATTCCTATTCAGGTTTGAGATTTGCCACTCTTTTTTTTGAAAACTCAACAAGAACTCATAATTCATTTGTAATGGCTATGAATAAACTTGGAATATCAGTAAATGATATTAATGTATCGACATCGAGTGTAACTAAGGGTGAAACTTTATATGACACAGTTAGAACACTTGAAGCTATTGGATATGATGGCGTTGTTATCAGACATAAAGATAACGAATATTATAAACAATTAGAAAATATAAATATTCCTATCTTTAATGCTGGTGATGGTTCTGGGTCTCACCCAACTCAATCTTTACTTGATTTAATGACTATTAAAGAAGAGTTCGGACACTTTGACGGATTAAAATGTACAATAATTGGCGATATAGTTCATTCACGTGTAGCTCATACTGATGTTGAGATTATGAACCGTTTAGGCATGGATGTTAAAATTTGCGGTCCTAAGGAATTCTTAGACGATACAGCTCCTGCTATATCGTTAGACGAAGCACTTAAAGAAAGTGATATTATCATGTTACTTAGAGTTCAATTTGAACGTGATGCCAAATTAAATATGACAAGTGAGGAATATCACAAACTTTATGGATTAACTTTAGATAGAGTTAATCAAATGAAAGATAGTGCAATCATCATGCACCCTGCTCCTGTAAATAGAGGAATTGAGATTGCGGATGACGTTGTTGAATGTGATAAGAGTAGAATTTTCAAACAAATGACTAATGGTGTATTTGTAAGAATGGCAGCTATTTCTAAGGTTCTTGAAGGAGAAATTTAGTATGTTACTAAAAAATTGCATGATTAGAGTAGGAACAAAATTAGAAAAAAAAGATATTCTAATCGAAGGAAACAAAATTATTAAAATTGAAGATGATATTTCGGGACATGGTATTGATTTAAAAAAACAATATGTATGTCCTTCATTTACAGATTTGCATGTTCATTTTAGAGAACCAGGATTTGAAGCTAAAGAAACAATATTAACGGGCTCTAAAAGTGCGGCTAAAGGCGGATACACAACTGTATTTTTAATGCCTAACATAAATCCGTGCCCTGATACTGTTGAGTCTCTTAAAGAAGAAATTAATATCATTAAAAGAGATGCAGTTATTGAATGTATTCCTTATGCAAGTGTTTCAAAAGGTGAAAAAGGAATCGAAATTAGTGATATTGATAATTTAAAAGAATATACAAGATATTTTTCAGATGATGGTGTAGGTGTTAATAATATAAATATCTTAGACGAAGCCCTTCAAAAGGTTGCTAAATACGATTTATTTATTGCATCCCACGCTGAAGATAGTGTGGATTCTAAGTTACCACAAGGCGAATACGTAGCTGTTAGAAGAGAAATTGAACATGCAATTAAAAATAATTCAAGATATCATTTTTGCCATATGTCAACTCGTGAATCTTTTGAGGCAATAAAAGCGGTACAAGATAAGGGATATAATATAACTTGTGAAGTCACACCACATCATTTATTTTTAAATGAAGAAATGATTAATAACAATCCTAATTATAAAATGAACCCACCGCTTAGAAGCGAGGAAAATAGAAAAGCTACGGTAGACGCCTTATTAAGTGGTATAGCAGGTTGTGTTGCGACTGACCACGCGCCTCATACTATTGAAGATAAGAATAAAGAATATGCAAAAGCGGCTAATGGCATCATCGGTCTAGAGACTGCTGCCCCTTTAGTATATACAAATTTAATAAAAACTGGTCTTGCAAATTATGAAGATTTCGAAAATTGGATGACTAACAATGCGCGTAAGATTGCAGGTCTTGAACCAAATGAAATTAAAGTAGGAGCTATTGCTAATTTAGCTGTTCTTGATATAAATAATACACATACATATAAGAAACAAGAAATTGAATCAAAAGGTGTAAATTCACCGTTTATAGGTTATGTCTTATATGGATTTAATACCCTTACTATATATAATGGTAAGATAGTATACGAAACAAAAGGAGAAATTTAATATGAAAAAGAAGCTAGTTCTTGAAAATGGAAAAGTTTTTTATGGTGAAGGCTTTGGCTCTAACGATAAAAAAATTGCAGAAATAGTATTCAATACATCGATGGTTGGATATCAAGAAATTTTATCTGACCCAAGTTATTGTGATCAAATAGTAGTTATGACATATCCTTTAATTGGTAATTATGGTTTAACTAGTGAAGATTATGAATCAAAATCAGTTTATATGTCCGGCTTTGTAGTTCATGAATATAACGATTTACCTTCAAATTTTAGATATACTGAAACATTAGGTGAAAAGATGGAAGAATACCATGCTGCTGGAATCAGTGGTATTGACACACGTGAGCTTGTTAGAATTATAAGAGATTATGGTTCAATGAAAGCTATGATTGTTGATGCAGATGTACCTGATAATGTTTGTTTAGAAGAACTAGCTTCTTATATTATGCCTCATAATCAAGTATCAAAAGTTTCAAGTAAAAAAATATGGTATTCTCGTTGCCCTAATCCTTTATATACTGTTGTAGCTATCGATTGTGGATGTAAACTTAATATCATTAGAATGCTTAATGAATACAAATGTAATGTTGTAGTTGTTCCTTATAACACTACTAAGGAAGAAATTTTAAAATATAAACCAGATGGATTGTTTATTTCAAATGGTCCTGGTGACCCTGAAGATGTTACTCCTGTTATTGAAAATATTAAAGCTTTAAAAGGTAAACTTCCTATGCTTGGAATTTGTTTAGGTCACCAAATGATAGGTTTAGCCTATGGCGCTAAAACTTATAAGATGAAGTTTGGACATCGTGGTGGAAACCATCCTGTAAAAGATTTAGAAACGGGAAAAGTAGAAATTACAAGCCAAAATCACTCTTATGCAATAGATAAAGAAAGTCTTCAAGGTACAGGTTTAACTTTAACACATGTTAATATTCTTGATAAAGAAGCTGAAGGAATGGAAGATAAAGTAAACAAGGTAATAGCTGTACAATATCACCCTGAAAGTGCAGCTGGTCCTGAAGATAGTCGATACATTTTTGAACGCTTTATGCAAAATATGAAAAAGGATGGTAAACAAAATGCCTAAACGCAATGATCTTAAAAAAGTAATGATTATAGGTAGTGGCCCTATTGTAATCGGACAAGGTGCTGAATTCGATTATGCTGGTACCCAAGCATGTCTTGCGATTAAAGAAGAGGGATATGAAACTGTTCTTGTTAACTCAAATCCTGCGACTATCATGACTGATACAAAGATAGCTGATAAAGTTTATATGGAACCTCTTGATCTTGAAAATGTAGCTAAGATTATTAGAACTGAGCGTCCTGATGGTATTATTTGCTCAATCGGAGGTCAAACAGGATTAAATTTAGGTATGAAATTATATAAGAATGGTATTCTAGAAGAATGTCAAACTAAATTATTAGGTACTGGTTATGAAGCTATTAGTAAGGCTGAAGATAGACAATTATTTAAAGATTTATGTGAAGAAATTGGCGAGCCAGTATTACCTTCTGTAAATTGCCATACCCTAGAAGAAGCCCTAGATGCGGCTCATGAAATTGGCTATCCTGTTATTTTACGTCCTGCCTTCACTCTAGGAGGAACAGGCGGAGGATTTGCGGATAATGATGAAGAAATGATTCCTTTAACTAAAAATGCCTTAAAATTATCTCCTGTTGGCGAAGTTTTAGTTGAAAAATCAATTAAAGGTTATAAAGAAATCGAATACGAAGTATTAAGAGATAAGAATGATACAGCTATCGTAGTTTGTAACATGGAAAATGTAGACCCTGTAGGTATTCATACAGGTGATTCAATTGTAGTTGCACCTAGCCAAACTTTAACTAACAAAGAATATCAAATGTTAAGAAATTCAGCTTTAAAAATTATTAGAGCTCTTAAGATTGAAGGCGGATGTAATGTACAATTTTCACTAGATCCATATTCTTTCCAATATTATGTTATCGAAGTAAACCCACGTGTATCACGTTCAAGTGCTCTTGCAAGTAAGGCATCAGGATATCCTATTGCCCGTGTATCGGCTAAAATTGCTTTAGGTCTTACATTAGATGAAATTCAAATTGCAAATACTCCAGCTTCCTTCGAACCTACACTAGATTATGTTGTGACTAAAGTTCCACGTTTCCCATTTGATAAATTTGCGGACGCAAATCGTAGTTTATCAACACAAATGAAAGCTACTGGAGAAGTAATGAGTTTAGGAAGAACTATTGAAGAATCATTACTTAAAGCTATTCGAAGCCTTGAAATTAAGGCGTGTCACGTTGAACTTGATAAATTTAAGAATAAAACTGTTGAAGAATTAATTGAAATTATTAAAGAACATACTGATGAAAGAATTTTTGCAATCTGTGAAGCATTTAGAAAAGGTGTTACAATTGATGAAATCTACTTTATAACTAAAATAGATAGATTCTTCCTTGAAAAATATTATCATATTGTTGAAATTGAAAATGAATTAAAAAATAATGAATTTGATATTGAATTATTTAAAAAGGCTAAGCGTTATGGCTTCTCCGATGAATATTTAGCTAAGGTATATCATAAAACAAAAATTGATATTTATAAATTTAGAAAAGAAAACAATATTTATCCTGTATACAAAATGATTGATACTTGTGCTTCAGAATTTAAATCATACATTCCTTATTTCTACTCAACATATGAACATGAAAACGAATCAATTAGAAGTGATAAGAAAAAGATTATTGTTTTAGGTAGTGGTCCTATTAGAATTGGTCAAGGTGTAGAATTTGATTATTCTACAACACACGCAATTTGGACATTACAAAAAGAAGGATACGAAGCTATTGTTATAAATAATAACCCTGAAACTGTTTCAACAGATTACATCTTGTCTGATAAATTATATTTTGAACCACTTACAATTGAAGATGTAATGAATGTCATTGACTTTGAAAAACCAGAAGGAATCATTGTAACTCTAGGTGGACAAACACCAATTAACTTATCAAGTGATTTAGCTAAACTTGGTGTAAAGATTATTGGTTCTTCAGTTGAGGCTATTGATAATGCGGAAGACAGAGATTTATTCGAAAACGAAATGGCTAAAATAAATATTCCTCTACCTAAAGGATATGCGGTGCTTAATGAAGCAGACGGATTAAAAGCTGCTAACTCAATTGGCTATCCTGTTCTTGTACGCCCTAGTTTTGTACTTGGTGGCCGTATGATGAAAATTATACATGATGAAAAAAGTTTAAAGAAATTCATTAAAGAAGTTCTTGAATTTGACTCAACTCACCCAGTATTAATTGATAAATACATTTATGGTGTTGAGTGCGAAGTAGATGCTATCTGCGACGGAGATGATGTATTTATTCCTGGTATTATGCAATTAATTGAACGTACAGGTGTGCACTCAGGAGACTCAATGAGTGTTTATCCTCCATATAGTTTGTCTGAAACTGTAAAACAAACAATCATTGATTATACAAAAAGAATCGGTATTGCTCTTAAGATGATTGGATTGTTTAATATTCAATTCATTGTAAAAGATAATAAAGAAGTATCAATAATTGAAGTAAACCCAAGATCAAGTAGAACAGTTCCTTTCTTAGCTAAAGCTACAAGTACACCTATTGCCGATATAGCAACTATGGTAATGTTAGGACATAAACTTAAAGATTTAGGATATGTTGGCGTTGCTAAAGAAAAGAAGAGATGGTATGTAAAGACACCTACATTCTCATTTACAAAAATTCAAGGAATGGATATTGTTTTATCTCCTGAAATGAAGTCGACAGGTGAAGCTATTGGCTATGATAAGGATTTAAATAGAGCTTTATATAAATCAATTAAAGCTAGCGGACAACGTTTAGTAAATTATGGAACAATTTTTGTAACTATAGCTAATGCGGACAAAGAACAAGCTCTTCCTTTAATTAAGAGATTCTATGATTTAGGATTTAATGTAGAAGCTACTAAAGGTACAGCTAATTATTTAAGAAGTAACGGTATTAGAACTAGAATTAGAAAGAAATTAAGCGAAGGTAGTGAAGAAATTCTTGAATCTCTACGCAAAGGATATGTTTCATATGTAATTAACACTATGACTGATGATTCAATTTCGATTGCTCATGATGGCGTTAAAATTAGACGTTGCGCTATAGATAATAATGTTCCTGTATTTACATGTCTTGATACAGTAGATGCCTTACTTAAAGTACTTGAAGGTATTACTATGAACGTATCAACAATTGATAGCGAGGATTAATATGAAAGAAGTAGTTCTTGAAGTTGTTTCAAATGTTCAGATTAAAAATGATATTTATTTACTTACATTAACTGGTGATGTAAGTGAAATTAAAAACAGCGGTGAATTTGCAGAACTAAAACTAGATGGTTATTATTTACGTCGTCCGATTTCAATTCATGATGTTCTTGATAACTCAGTTAAATTTTTATATAAAGTGTTAGGTCATGGTACACGTGACCTAACTAAATATAAAAAAGGTGATAAGATTTCTACACTTTTAGGATTAGGTAATGGTTTTATCAATAAAGATTCTAAAAAGCCATTGTTAATTGGTGGTGGAATTGGTATGGCACCTTTATACAAGTTAGCTAAAGATTTTTATAATAAAGGTATTAGATCAACACTTATTTTAGGGTTTAAAAACAAAGAAGAAGTTTGTTATATTGAAGAATTTGATAAATTTGCTAATGTAATTGTAACTACTGATGATGGTTCTTATGGTTATAAAGGAAACCCTGTAAGTTATTTAAAAGATAATAATTTAGAATATGATTATTATTATGCATGCGGACCACAAATTATGTTAAAATTTTTGATACAATTTGATCAAAACGGCGAAGTTTCCCTTGAAGCACGTATGGGATGTGGCTTTGGTGCATGTATGGGATGTTCTATTGAAACCAAAAATGGTGTAAAAAGAGTATGTAAAGAAGGACCTGTATTTAAAGCAAGCGAGGTATTATTATGAGTTTAGAAATTAATTTTTTAAATAAAAAATTTAAAAACCCGATAATCCCTGCTTCAGGTACTTTTGGTTTTGGATATGAGTTTAGTGATTTTTATGATATCAATTGCTTAGGCTCAATTTCTCTTAAAGGTACGACGCTAAATCCTAGATATGGAAACCCATTACCTAGAATTGCAGAATGCCCTAACGGCTTAATTAATGCAATAGGTTTACAAAATCCTGGTGTTGATAAAGTAATAAGTGATGAAATTGTTAAATTAGATAAAGTTTATAACGATTTAGTTATTGCAAATGTTGGTGGGCACAGCGTTAGTGAATACGTTGAAACATGTGCTAAATTCAATGATGTAAGTAAAGTATTTGCAATCGAATTAAATATATCTTGTCCGAATGTTAAGGGCGGAGGTATGGCTTTTGGTGTAGACCCTGAGACAGCTAAAAATTTAATTATCGAAATTAAGAAAAAATGTACAAAACCAATTATTGCTAAACTTAGTCCTAATGTAACAAATATAGTCGCAATGGCAAAAGCTTGTGAAGAAGGCGGGGCAGATGCAATTTCTTTAATTAATACTTTAGTTGGCATGCGCTTTGATTTAAAAACAGCTAAACCAATTATTTCCGTTAAAAAGGGTGGATATTCAGGACCTGGCATTTACCCTGTTGCATTAAGAATGGTTTATGAAGTTTATCAAAATGTAAATATTCCTCTTATTGGTATGGGTGGTGTAAGCAGTGCTTACGATGTTATTGAAATGATGTATGCCGGAGCTAGTTTAGTTATGATAGGAAGTCTAAACTTGACAGATCCTCTTGCATGTAAAAAAATCATTGATGACTTACCAAGAGTTATGAAAGAACTAAATATTTCAAATTTATCAGATATTATAGGAAAGGCACATAAATATGAATAATGTAATTATCGCTTGTGATTTTGATTCAAAAGAAAAGTTATTTAATTTCTTAAAGGACTTTGAAGGTTTAAATCCATACCTTAAAATTGGTATGGAAATGTATTATAAAGAAGGACCTAGTTTAGTTCGTGAACTTAAAGAAAAAGGATTTAAAATCTTTTTAGATTTAAAACTTCACGATATTCCTAATACTGTAAAGAAGGCTATGAGACAACTAGGAGAACTTGGTGTTGATATTACAAATGTGCATGCAGAAGGCGGAGTAGAAATGATGCGTGCAGCTCGTGAAGGATTAGATGAAACTGAAACAGGTAAAAAGACTAAATTAATTGCAGTTACCATATTAACATCAATTAATGAAGAAATTTTACATAATGAATTATTAGTTTCAAAAGATCACAATGTTAAAGAAACAGCAATTGCTTATGCTAAAAATGCTAAAAGCTCTGGATTAGACGGTGTTGTATGTTCAGCATTTGAAGCTAGTGAAATGCATGATTTAGGTCTTATCTCAGTATGCCCTGGTATTCGTCTTTTAGGAGATAGCGTTGGGGATCAAAAGAGAGTTGCAACACCTGAACTTGCAAAAGAAAATAAAGCAACATATATTGTTGTAGGAAGAAGTATCACAGGAAGTGCAAATCCTGTTGAAGCATATAAGAGATGTTTAAAGGAGTTTAATTAATATGGAAATCATTGAAAAGACAGTTGCATCAAATTTATTAAAAATTAAAGCAGTATTTTTACGCCCTAATGACCCTTTCACTTGGGCTAGTGGTATAAAAAGCCCTATTTATTGTGATAATAGACTTACTCTATCTTATTTAGATGTAAGACATGTTGTAGAAAATGGTCTAGCTTCAATTATTAGAAAATATTATCCTACATGTGAATGCGTAATGGGAACTTCAACAGCAGGTATCGCTCATGCAGCTTACGTATCTGAGATTCTTGGTTTACCTATGGGCTACGTTAGAAGTGGTGCTAAAGATCATGGTAGAAAAAATCAAATCGAAGGTGTAGTACCTGTTGGTAAAGATGTTGTAGTTATTGAGGATTTAATTTCTACAGCAGGATCATCAATTGAAGTATGTAATATTTTACGCGAAGCCGGTTGTAATGTGTTAGGTATTGCATCCATATTTACATATGAATTAGCTTCAGGTATTGAAAATTTAAAGAATGCAAATGTAATTAATCATTCTTTATCTAATTTCACTGCTTTAATTCATCAAGCAGTAGAAGAAAATTATGTTTCAGCTAATGATTTATCTAAGTTAGTTGCTTTCCAAAAAGATCCTAATTCTGATTGGCAATCTAAATAATTAAAAAATGAAGATTTGAAAAAATCTTCTTTTTTAAAAAATTAAGCACTTTTTAAGCGCAATGAGTGTATAATAATAGTGTATAGGAGGAATATTAATATGAAAAAAGTGTTAAAATTTATTACATTTATATTATTAGCTATTGTTAGTATATTTACAGTAGCAAGTTGTTCTGAAGAACCTAGTACGTCTGAACCTTCAAAGGAGTCATCAGAAAGTTCAAGTAGCAGTTCTTCTGTAGGAAGTGAATCAAGTAGCTCATCAAGCAGTTCATCTTCAACTTTAACAGAAGCAGAAATCAAAGCTAGTTTTGATACTAAAGTTAAAGGCGTAACTTTATCGAAAGCAGTTATTAATAGCGCAATTGATAAAGTTGTTGATAAGGTATTAGAAGAAAATACTATCGATCTTGATACAATCAATTTACCTAATAGTAAAGCGAGTGTCACAATGTACGGAAATGAAACAACTACAACTGATGAATATTTATGGCAAAATGAAAGAGTTGTTTATACAACGTATGCAGATCAAGTATATAAAGTAGATTTAGATGATGTTAAAACAATCTTAGGTGCTTTAACTACACAAGCTAGTGAGACAACTGATTATGTAGGACTTGTATTAAATTATGTAAAACTACCTGAAGGATTTGATTTAGACGCAGCTCTTGCAAAAATTAAATTAACTGGCGAAGATTTTACATATGATTCAACTACAAGTTATTTCACACTTAAGACAGATGCTATTTATAGAATAGCATCAGAAGTTAGCGGCATAGAACAATCAGCTATTCAATCAGCAGTTGCAACTTACGTTTCTGATCTTGTAGTTAAAGTTGGTTATGATGGTGTTCATTTTACAGGTTTAGTATTTGAAGCACGTCCTTCAGCTGTATTATGTACTCAAGGCTTTGATGCAACTAAGAGTTATTTAACTCTAAATGTAGGTCTTACTTATAGTGGTGATAAAGTTTCTACTGCAACAGTTGCATTTAACTATGTTTTCACTCCACTTGCAACTTCAAATATTGAAAAACAAGAAATTTCTTTAAATGCTACTTATGATGGTACAACATTATCTGGTACAGCAAAAGTTTATTATGGTATGTTAGATTTAAGAATGCGTGTAGAAATGGATTCAACATTTACTCTAACTAAGACTGGTGCTAATGTAACTGTAAGTGGAACTTATAAGGATGTTCGTGGTGAAGTAAACCCTGAAACAAATGCTGTAACATATTCATACGGAGCTGCACAAACTATTTCTGCAACACTTAATGTAACTGGAAGTAGTCTAACAGCTTCTGCTAAAATTAATGACAAAGAAGTTGTTAAAGTAGAAGGAACTATTACTAATAACGAAGTTACTACATTAACTGTAACTTTAAAGCATACTGATGAAACAAATTCTACATTTGCTACTGTAGTTTTAACTACTGAAAATGTAACAATTCCTGATACAGTAAAAGCTAAAGAAGCAGATGCAACAGATTTAGTTGAAATGATTAAGGGTTTAATTGGTGGTGGTTCACAAGATACACCAGGAACTACTGAAGATACTAAATAATTAATTTAGAAGATTAGATGGCTGATTTAATAAATCAGTCGTCTTTTTTTCATACTTATAATAATTATGTTAAAATTATCTTTATTTTTACTTAATTAAAGTATATAATATCTAGCGGCTTATGGTACTCAATTTATTGAGACTAGAAAGAGGTAAAAATGAACAAAAATAGTTTAAAGATCAAGAAATTAGTTGGTCTTTCGGTATTAACAGCGCTTGTAATTATTTTACAATTCATTGGTAATAACGTTAAATTTGGAACAGTTAGTATTACTCTAGCACTTTTCCCTATAGCATTGGGAGCTATTTTATATGGCCCTGTAGCTGGAATGTTCTTAGGTGCAGTAATGGGCTGTGTTGCTATGGTTTCTGCTCAAGCATTCTTTGCATGTAACCCTTGGGCTACTGTAATTATTTGCTTAGTTAAGAGTGTCGTTGCTGGTTTATTAAGTGGCTTCGTTTATAAAGGAATTGCACATTTTGCAAATAAACAAACTGATATTAAAAAGAAGAGAACAATCATTGTAATAGCTGCTATTCTAGCAACTGTAATTGTACCTATTGCAAATACATTTATTTACTTAGTAGGTGCTACATTCTTCTTTTATTCTGTATATGGACTTAAATCATCTTCTGGTGCATTTACAGTAATTATGGCTGCTGTCTTCTGTAAAAACTTTCCTATCGAGTTAGGAATCAACCTTGTATTATCACCATCAATTCTTACAATTGTTAAAATTGTAACTAAAAATAGTAATTTAGGATTTGCTAACGATTTCAGTTTATTTGAACAAACTGAAGAAGTTAAGTTAAATTCAAACACATATAGTTCTTTAAATTAATAATATTTATATTATCATAAGCCAATTTAACTATATGTTTAAGGAGAAATTTTATGTTTTTATTAGTTGACATAGGTAATAGCAATATTTGTTATGGATTTGTTAAAAATAATGAAATAGTTAAAACATTTAGAATGAAAACATTAACTGATAGATCAAGTGATGAATATTTTTTAATGTTTAATTCATTAATTAAAGATAATGAATTTTCAGACGTAATTATTGCATCAGTTGTACCACAAGTTACAAGTGCTTTAGTTAAAATGTTTAGAAATTATTATTCTATCGAAAGCACTGTTTTAGGGCCTGGTGTTAAAACAGGTGTTCAAATTAAAACAGATAATCCTCATGAAGTCGGCAGCGATATCATTTGTGATGTTGCTGGGGCTAGTGCGATTTATAAAGAATCTTTAATTATAGATTTAGGTACTGCCACTAAATACATTTATCAAAAAGACAATAATTTTATCGGTTTATCTATTGCACCTGGTGTTTCAATCTCGATGAAGGCTTTAACTAGTAAAGCTGCTTTACTTCCTGAAATAGAATTACAAACACCTAAAACAATTTTATGTAAAAATACTATAAATTGTATGCAATCAGGAGTAATTTATGGTTCTGCTTGTCAGGTAGACGCAATGATTGATAGAATTAAAGAAGAAATAGGAAATAATGATTTGTCGGTTGTTGCTACTGGTGGATTATCTAGCGTAATTATTCCTTTATGTAAGAATAAGATTGATATTGATCCTAATCTAACTTTAAGAGGATTATTACAAATTTATAATAAAAATATAAAATAAAATGGTCTTTTGGCCATTTTTCTTTTCCTTGAAAAAAGACAAATAAAATAGTAAAATATAAAAGTCAAAAAGGAGACATTAATATGAACTATTTAGAAAAAGCTAAAGTTTGGAAAGATTATAAAAATCTTGATAGTACTTTAAAAAACGAATTAGATAACATGTCAGATTCAGAATTAAAAGATGCATTTACAAATGACCTAGAATTCGGAACTGGTGGACTTAGAGGTGTTTTAGGTGCTGGAACTAATAGAATGAACATCTATATAGTTAGAAAAGCTACACTTGGTTTTGGTAGATATCTAGCAAAATTCAATGATGCTTTTGATCGTGGTATTTGTATTTCTCATGATAATAGACATTATTCTCGTACATTTGCATTAGATGCGGCTCACGTTTTAACTAAAATGGGATACCATGTTTATTTGTTTGAAGATTTACGCCCTACTCCTGAATTATCATTTGCAGTTAGAGAAACTCATTCAATTGGTGGTATTATGATCACCGCTAGCCATAATCCTAAGGAATATAATGGTTATAAGATTTATAACGAAGATGGATGTCAATTGTTACCTGAGGATGCGAACGAAGTAATCGATGAAATCAATCATATAAATGATATGTTTAACATTCCTTTATCTGATGATGATTTTGGTATTACAATAATGGCTAATGAAATGGATCAATTGTATATTAACCGTGTAAAAAAGATTGTAAGAAATCCTAATTTAAAGAAGAATTTTAAAATAACTTATACTCCGCTTCATGGTACAGGACAAGTGTTCATCCCTGAAGTTTTAAAACAATGTGGATATGATGTTAATCCTGTAAAAAGTCAAATGACTAGTGATCCTGACTTCAGTTGCGTTAAATCAAGCAATCCTGAAAATAAAGAAGCTTTTGAAGGCGCAATCGAACTTGCAAAAGAAATAGGTGCTAAACTTGTTTTAGCTACAGACCCAGATGCGGATAGACTTGGTGTGGGATGTTTGCATAACGGAGAATATGTTTTACTTACAGGAAATCAATCTGCCACATTAATTTATGATTATTTAATTAAATGTGCTTTAAAAAATGGCGAAGATTTAACTAAAGCATATATGTTCTCTACAATTGTTTCATCTAGCCTTCCTGTTGAAATAGCTAAAAAATATCATATGAATTATAAATTATCTTTAACAGGATTTAAGTATGTTGGGGATAATGCAAAGAAGATTGAAGGAAAATATAAATATTTCTTTGGCTTTGAAGAGTCTTACGGCTGTTTAATTGAAGATTTTGTTCGTGATAAAGATAGTTTACAAGCTTGCTTATTACTTTGTGAAGTAGCTGCTTACTACTATGAAAAAGGTAAAGATTTAGTAGAAGCTTTAGATGATATTTACAAAGAATATGGTTATTATAAAGATGGTATTACAAATATCACTTTGAAGGGCTTAGAAGGCAAGGAAAAGATTAATTCTACAATGGATTATTTCAAAAATAATAAGATTTCTTTAAAGAGTTTCAAAATTATTTCTAAACAAAATATTGAATCAAGAATTGAAGAAAATTATTTAACTGGTAAAACTAGCAAACTTGATTTACCTGAATCTAATGTTGTTAAATACGAATTAGAAGGTGGATCATGGTTTGTATTACGTCCTTCTGGTACAGAACCAAAACTAAAAGTTTATTATCAAATAGTTGGTGAAACTAATGAAGAAGCTAATAAATTAATGGATTTATTACAAGAAGAAGTAAAAGAAATTGTTTTACCTTTAACTAAGTAATTTAAATAATATGAAATTAAAGACATATTTTAAACAAATAAAGTATGTCTTTTGTGCTTTTAAGTGACTTTTAAGACTTAAAACTAATATACGTATTAATCTTTTATAAATTGTATGGTAAAATAAGTACACGAAAGGAGTGCTCGTTATGAATATTTGGAAAGACTTTGATCCTAGTCGTATTACCGATAGTGATTTTATTGCATATATCGAAATCGGTAAGGGAATGAAAAACAAATATGAACTGGATAAGCAAACAGGACGTTTGATTCTAGATCGTATTTTACACACATCAACACACTATCCTCATAATTATGGTTTTATTCCACACACTTATTGTGGAGATAAAGACCCACTTGATGTTTTAGTGCTTTGTAGTGAACAAATACTTCCAGGATGCGAGGTAAGATGTTATCCTATCGGCGTAATGAAAATGATTGACCAAGATGAAACAGATGAAAAAATTATTGCAATCCCATTTGGTGACGCAAACTATAATAAATATAAGTCAATTTTTGAATTACCTGAACATATAACAGAAGAAATAAAACACTTCTTTACAGTTTATAAATCCCTAGAACATAAAGTTGTAGTCGTTCAAGACATGTTAGGTCCTGAAGAGGCTAAAAAATCTATTAGGGATGCACTTAAATTGTTCGATGAAGAAATTTTAGGAATTAAATAAGAATTTGAGTCAATGGAAAATTTTCATTGGCTCTTATTTTTTATGTAAAACCTGTGTAAAAATAGTTAACCCGGTTGCAATATCTCCTTTTTTTGATAAAATTATTATAAATTTAAGGAGGATACGATGGAAGTAGATAATATTTTAAAATGGATTAATGATACAGAAATGAATTATGATCATACATTTCAAGGTAAAATATATATTTTGTTTTATTTATCAAAACACGACGCAGTTACGCCTAATGCATTAGCTGATTCGCTTAAAGTATCTCGTAGTAGAATAACTGTTATTTTAAAAGATTTAGAAGAAGAAAATATGATTATTCGTACTAAAGATATAAGTGATAAAAGAAAAGTTTCTATATCTTTAGCACCAAAAGGAAAAGAATTTACTGAAAACAAGTTGAAAGAATTAAGGGAAGATATTACTGAAGTTCTCGAGATAGTCGGAATTGATAAATTTAACATATATATGGAAGTTATGAATGCTATATGTAAAATAATGCAAAAAAGGAGAAAAATAAATGAAACTAATAATTAAACATTTAAAAAAAATAGATTATTTAATTTTATTACTAATAATTTTAGATGTTATAGGTCAAGTTGCACTTGAACTTAAAATGCCAGAATATACTAAAGCTTTATCAACTTTAGTTGCTAGTACAAGCAGTGTAAATATGTCAGATGTTGTTTATAATGGAATGATGATGATACTTTGTGCAGTTGCATCTCTGTTACTTGCATTTATAAACGCATATTTTTTATCAACTTTTTCAGCTCGTATTTCGAAAGCAATAAGAAGTTCGATTTTTAATCAAGTCTCTAAATTTTCAATGGCTGAAATAAATAAGTTTGATACTACAAGTTTAATTACACGAAATACTAATGATGTAGTACAAATTCAAAACTTTTTAGCTATGGGTACAGGACTTTTGTTTAGAGCTCCAATCACAGCTATATGGGCTATAATTAAAATTTCTAATAGTAATTCAAGTTGGACTTTAGCTACTAGTATTGCAGTTATATCAATGATTGTATTTATTTTGATTATTGTAGTAATAGCTCTACCTAGATTTAAGAAAATTCAAGTATTAAACGATGAACTAAATTTACGTAGTAGAGAGAATATGACAGGCGTTAGAGTTATAAGGGCATTTGATGCAAATGATTATCAAACTAAGAAATTTGAGGATACAAATAAGAAAGTATATAAAAATAACATTGGCTTGACTTACGCGACTAGCGCTATGATGCCATTTATTACATTTATAATGGAAATTTTAACATTATCTATTTATTGGATAGGCGCTTATGTAATAAATGATACATCTATTTATGAAAAGCCTGATGTGCTAGGTGATATGATGGCTTATACTTCATATGCAATGCAAGTAGTTATGTCATTCATTATGTTAATTGGTATGTTTATGTTATTACCACGTGTATTAGTTTGTGCTTCACGTATTAATGAAGTTTTAAAAACAAAACCTAGTATTGTTGACGGCGCGATAACAAATGATAGACACGACGGCGAAATTGAATTTAAGAATGTATCCTTCTCATATTCAAATGATGATAATTATTCGGTTGAAAATCTAAACTTTAAAATTAATAAAGGCGAAACTATAGCTATAATCGGTCCTACAGGAAGTGGTAAAACAACTATTGCCAATTTGATAAATAGATCATTTGATGTTAGTCAAGGTGAGATTTTGATTGATGGTCAAAATGTAAAAGATTATAAGTTAACAGATTTAAACAAGAGAGTATCTATAGCTCATCAAAAAGCTTCGTTATTTAAAGGAACAGTCAAATCTAATGTTGCGTACGGCGCAGAATTTGATGAAGAAAAAGCAAATAAGGCAATAAACATATCTCGAGCTCAATTTATTTATGATAAAGATGGTTTAGATACAGAGGTTGCTCAGGGAGCTACTAACTTCTCGGGAGGACAAAAACAACGTTTGTCTATTGCTCGTGCTTTGTACAAGGATAGCGATATATTTGTTTTCGATGATACATTTAGTGCTCTAGATTTTAAAACAGATCAATTAGTAAGAAGAGGTATCAAAGAAAATTATTCTGATAAGACTGTAATTATTATTGCACAAAGAATAGGAACCGTTAAAAATGCGGATAAAATTATCGTTTTAAACGATGGAAAAATTGATTCAATTGGAACTCATGAAGAACTTCTTCAAACTTCCGCATTGTATAAAGAAATTGCATTATCACAATTAGATAAGGAGGAATTATAATGGAAAAGAAAAAAGATTTCAGTTCATTAAAAAAGTTAATAGTTTATTCTAAATGTTATATCGTTCCTCTTATTTTTTGTGTGATTTTCGCAATAGTTTCTGCGGTTTCTACAATCATCGGACCATCTAAAATAAATGATTTGATGACTATTATTACAAATGGTATTGTAATAGGAATTGATTTAGACTTATTTAAAGAAAAAGCTATAATTATTATCATAATATATGCAATAGGTGTTTTAGCTACATATTTAATGGATGTTGTATCAGGTATTGTATCGGCTAAACTTAGTAAAAGACTTAGAAGTGATATTAATGATAAATTGACTAAATTACCTCTTTCATTTTACGATTCTTCCGTAAGAGGAGATGTAATGAGTGTTATAACAAACGATGTAGACACTATTAGCCAAACATTATCCCAATCTATAGCTTATATCTTACAAGCTGTTGTATTATTCTTTGGAATAATTATCATGATGTTTGTGACAGATTATGTGCTTGCATTTGTAACACTTGGCGTATCTATTTTAGGTTTTGTGGCCGTTATATTTATTGGTTCGAAGAGCCGTAAACATTTCGATAAGAGACAACAATTGTTAGGTGAAATGAACGGGGACGTTGAAGAAATTTTTAGTAATCAATATTTAGTTAGAGAATATAATGCACTTGATGAAGAAATTAAAAAATTTGAAGAAATTAATACTAATTTATTTAGTGCTAACCAAAAAAGTCAATGGTTATCAAATTTAATGATGCCTATAATGAATTTAGTTTCGAATTTAGCATTTGCATTAATATATTTTGTAGGTGTTTCGATGTCTTTAAAAGATGGATATGTTGATCCTTCAGTTTTAGCTACTTTAGTTACATTTACAATATATGCCCGCCTTTTCAGTCAACCTTTACAAACATTCTCTCAAGCAATCACTTATATACAACAAAGTAATTCAGCTAGTAAAAGAGTATTTAAATATCTAGAAGAAAATGTCGAAGAAGATGAGAGTAATAAAGAATCATTAATAAAAAATACCAAAGGTAAAGTTGTATTTGATCATGTTGATTTTTCATACAATCCTGAAAAAGAAATAATTAAAGATTTTTCTCTTGAGGTAAAACCAGGCTCAAAAATTGCAATTGTCGGACCTACTGGGGCTGGTAAAACAACTATTGTTAATCTTCTTATGAGATTTTACGAAGTTAATAGAGGGGCTATTTATATTGATGATATTAATATAAAAGATACAAAAAGAGAAAATGTAAGAGATCAATTTGATATGATTTTACAAGATACATGGCTTTTTGAAGGAACAATCCGCGACAACTTAAAATACAATGAAACAAATATTTCAGATGATCAAATACTAAAAGTTTTATCATTAGTAGGTTTAAAAAAATATATTGAGTCATTACCAAATGGTTTAGATACAATAATTAATTCAACTTTGTCATTGTCAGAAGGTCAAAAACAAGAATTAACTATTGCCCGTGCAATGTTAAGAAATGCGGCTATGTTAATTTTAGATGAAGCTACTAGTAATGTTGATACTAGAAGTGAAATTGTTATACAAAATGCAATGGATAATTTAATGAAAGGACGTACTTCATTTGTTATCGCACATCGTCTTTCAACTATTAAAAATGCAGATATGATTTTAGTTTTAAATGAAGGCAAAGTAGTTGAGGTCGGAACACACAAAGATTTACTTCACTTAAATGGTTTTTATGCTAGACTTTATAATGCACAATTTGATGAAAATAGTGATGAAATTATAGAAATGGATTAAATTAATGCCAATCATATTTTTGATTGGTTTTAATTTTGTAATGCAATAGAAATTTTAATAAGTGTTATATTATTAAAAATATGTTAAAATGATAATAAAGAAAAGAGTTGATATTATGTCTTTTTACTTAAACAAAAAAAATGATTTTAATAAATATGTTAATGATGTCATTTATGTTGATAAATCAGAATTAATAAAATATACAAATTTTAGTTTGGGAAAACCTTCATTTAAATTTATGTGTGTTACACGTCCTCGACGTTTTGGTAAAACTATGGCAGTATCAATGCTTAATGCTTATTATTCTAAAGGCGCTAATTCTAAAGATGTATTTGATAAACTCGCCATTTCTAAAGACGCAACATACGAAGAACATCTAAATAAACACAATGTCATATGGATAGATATGTCAAGTTTGTTTACAAAAATAAAAGCGAAAGAAACATTTGTCGATGAATTAAAAAGATATATTTTAAATGATTTAAAGGAAAAGTATAGTGGACAAATCGACTTATCAAACTTATTATTAGAAGATGCCTTAATTGAAATTAATTCTCACCTAGACGAACGCTTTATCTTCTTAATAGATGAATGGGATGTAATACTTAGAGAACTAGATGATAAAACAAAACTATGTGATGAATATATTATGTTTCTTAGAAGTTTATTCAAATCTAGTGATGTAGCAGAATGTATAGATTTAGTATATATGACAGGTATTTTGCCTATAAAGCGTTATTCAACAGAGTCTGCATTAAATATGTTTAGAGAATATAATATGCTTAGGTCTCGTGGTTTAGAATCTTATATAGGTTTTACAGAAGACGAGGTTAAAGATTTATGTACTAAATACAATAGGGATTTTAATCTGATCAAAGACTGGTATGATGGTTATAGATTAAATGGTGTTGAAATATATAATCCTAAATCTGTAGTTGAGGCTGTAATATCAGGAGAATTGTTAGATTATTGGGTTCAAACGTCGGCTAGAGAAGCTGTTGTCAACTATATGAATTATGATAATGGTGAACTTAAAGATATTATCGTAAGACTTTTAGTTAATGAACATGTAGACGTGAAGGTTTCAAAATTTGATAATGATTTAACAAAAGTGAATTCATGCGATGCAGCTCTAACTGTTCTTATTCATTTAGGCTATTTAGCATATGATGAAGAGGCAAGAAAATGTTATATTCCAAATCATGAAATTAGAGAAGAAATTATTAATGGTATTGATGATTTAAATTGGGAAGAAATTTATAATCCAATTGTTTATTCTCAAAAATTGTACGATGAAACAATGAAATTGAATGCGGATTTTGTAAGCCAAATAATAGAAAAAAATCATAAAGAACTAGCTTCTTCGTTCAATAAGAACAAAGAAGATGTATTAGGAGTCATTACTTTAATATCTTACAATTACTCAAGAAAATATTATTATGTAAAGAAAGAAGATGTTTCAATCCTAGGTAGATGTGACTTAATATTTATTCCAAAAGATAATGTTCACACACCTTTCATTATTGAACTTAAAGCAGACGATACATGTGACAATGCGATTAAACAAATAAAAGAGAAAGAATATGTTAATTCTTTGGGCAATTATAAAGGAAAAGTCTTGTTAATTGGTATTGCATACAATTCTAAGACGCTTAAACATGAATGCAAGATAGAAGTATATCATAAATAAATATAT
>CAVGYR010000014.1:0-21537 GCA_963633325.1 uncultured Treponema sp. | reverse complement strand
TAAAAAAGATAATATTATCTACATAAATAAAACGCGTGTAGCTTCCAATGAAATGTTTTCTACACTTGCCCATGAAGGATATCCCGGCCATTTGTACCAGACCAATTATTTTTTAAGCACGAATCCTTCCCCTCTGCGTACATTTCTTCACTGTGACGGTTACGATGAAGGCTGGGAAACCTATGCCCAGCTATACAGCTATAATTTTATGGAATTTAAAGGAGTTGATAAAAAAACACAGCAGCAGCTTCGTCAGTTATACCGGGATAATGACCTGCTTTCCCTGGCTTTATCCTCGTTATGCGATTTATATGTAAATTATAAAAATTAATATTAAATTTATATAGTAATATAAATAACATTGTAACTAAACATAAACTTAGAGATAGTGATATTGCTAGAACTATGTTTAGATTAATATAAGAAATCGAATTAAATGAATCTTCATTAATTACAACATTTAAATTTTCGTTATTTAAAAGTGCTTTTAAATAAGCTTTAGCTTGAGCTTTTTTGTTAAAACATTTCTTTCTAGCATATATTGTATATGTTGAATCATTTTCTTCAACTCTAATTTTATCTTCAAGTTTATCAATATCTAGATAATTATAATTTTCTCCTAAAGAGGTTTTAGTTTGTTCTAAGTTATCTCTATTAATAATATAATCAACAGATACAAGATTTTCACAAGTAAAATCCATTTTATAATCAGTTGTATTATTATTAACTAAATAACATATAGTAAAAGGTATTAATGATAAAAATATAATTAAAGTTATAAATAAGATTAATCTATTTTTAAGGCATACAAAAAAGCTCATAAAAACCTCCGAAAAATGAGAAAATTAATAAAAAAATAATTGTTAAATTTATTTTTAACAATATTTTTTTACTTCTTCGAAATTAATATATCCTAAATTACGGTAAACCTGAATAGAGTCATGATATATTAACAAAGCTGGAATTGCATAAATATTTAATTTTCTTAACAAAGATAAATTATCATTTGCATCTACACTATAAACTAATGTGTCGTGTTCTAGAAGAAAATTTTTAATTTCACGTTCAAGAGTAACACATCTAGCACAATTTTCTTTATGAAAGAAAAATACCACTTTTTTATTTTCTTTAATAATATCAGTGATATTTTCCTTATTATAATTTATTATCATCTTAGTGTTTCATATAAGCTCTAAGCTTATCAGATTTAGATGGATGTCTTAATTTTCTTAAAGCTTTAGCTTCGATTTGACGAATTCTTTCTCTAGTAAGATTAAACATTTTTCCTACTTCTTCAAGAGTGCGAATACGATTGTCATCGAATCCATAACGAAGTTTTAATATTTCAGCTTCGCGAGCAGTTAAATAAGTATTTAATGCATATTCAAGTTCTTCACGAAGTTTAATCTTTTCAGTATATTCGTAAGGTGTATCATTTGATGTATCCGCAATAAAATCTCCTAGTGTTGAATCTTCTTCTTCACCAATTGGTTTTTCAAGCGATACAGGTTCTTGAGCAATCTTTAAAATATATTGAACTTTCTCTGGTTGAAGTCCCATACGTTGACCAATCTCTTCAAAAGATGGTTCACGGCTTAATTCTTGTACTAATTCTCTTTGTACACGCATTAATCTGTTGATTGTTTCAACCATGTGTACAGGGATTCTTATTGTTCTAGCTTGATCGGCAATAGCACGTGTTATTGCTTGACGGATCCACCAAGTCGCATATGTAGAGAATTTAAATCCTTTTTCAACTTCGAACTTATCAACAGCTCTTAATAAGCCTTGATTTCCTTCTTGAATTAAGTCAAGGAAAGATAAACCTCTGTTTGAATATTTTTTTGCAATATTAACAACTAAACGTAAGTTAGCTTCAGATAATTTGTTTCTAGCGTAACATCCGTCTTCTTCAATATCGCATAATTCTTGATATTCTTCATCACTTACAGTAAGTTCGCCGTCGTCGATTTGTTCAAGTTTAGCACGAGCTTCACGACCTTTTACAATCTTGTTAGCTAATTCTTTTTCTTCTTCATAAGTTAGAAGTTTTATAGAACCGATTTCTTTTAAGTACATACGAACAGGATCGTTTGTACTTGCTTGGCTAACTTGGCTAACGATTTTTTCGAAAGTTTCATTAGAATTAACTTCTTCGTCCTCTAAATCTGACAAATCAGCTAAATCTGGCTCATCTTCATTTAAAGTTTCTTCTTCCTCAATAACTTTTACACCTTCATTATCAAGTAATTCAATCAATTTGTCATATTCTTCACTATCTGCTTGATAATAAACCGCAAGATCTTTACTTGAAATGACGTTGTTGTTATTTTGTCCTAATTCAATTAATTTATTTTTTACATCTTCAAAATTCATTTACATTTCTCCTTTAAATAAATTTTTTTTCACAAAGCCAATTTTTAACCAATTTTGTCCAAGAGTTTATATAATCGTCCTCTTTGCCATTTGTCATCGACTTATCCGCTAAACTCATACCATGAACTCCGTGTGAATACATATGGAATTCAACATTTGTATTATGTTTATATAATTGTTCCACTAAATATATACTATTTAATGGGTTTACTGCACAGTCAGTACATGTAGTCCATAAAAAAACATCGCACAATTTGTTATTTATATGTTTTTCTAAAGACAATTTATCTAATAATTCTTTGTTTTTGTTTTCTCCTAAAAGATAATCAAATGAGCCTTTATGTGCTATTGAATCATCCGAAGAAACTACAGGATAACATAAAATCAGCGCATCAGGGCTTGAATTATGTCCAAATTCTTTTGCATAAAGTGCTTGGCTTAAGCACAAATGCCCACCGGCTGAAAAACCTATATTAATAATTTTACCAGTTAAGTGGTATTTTTCCTTATTATTTCTAAAATAATCATTTATATAAGCTAATTCTTGTTGAGGCACCGGATATAAATCAAGAGATTCTCTGTAATTTAATACAACAGTATTAAATCCTAGACTCAAAAAATAATCACTTACATTTTTAGCCTCAAATTTAGATGTATGATTGTATCCACCACCTGGTACAATTACAACTAAATTGTGTATTTCTTTATCTTGCGAATAATAAGTAAAATAATTAGAAGAGTTAGGAAAATAATTTATCTCTTCCATTATTTTAGAATCTCCTCATACATAGCTTTTTCCATTTTTAATTTAGAAATACTTTGTTTATCTTTGGCATGTTCTAGCGCTTCTTTAGTTTTTGCAAGTAAATTAGTATATTTATCGATAAAAATTTGTGGTTTTTGTTTACGTAAAACAGGTCCAAAATTCATATCAAAGAAATCATATTTTTGTTCTAATGGTTTATTTGTAACTACTAATATTTCATAAATTTTTCCATTATCACTAATCATATATTCTTCTTCAATTCTAAATAAATTATTTATCAAAAAGAAGCGAAGTCGAGGGGTATTTGAGTGGGGTGAGAATATCATTTTATCAAACGATCTTAGATAATCAATATCGTAACTTAAGATTTCAACGATAGTTTCTCCGCCCATACCAGATATAACTAGAGTGTCCGCAACAGGTTCAATAGATTCAAACCCGTTAGATAATGCTAAAGTTATTTTCGATTCTAAATTGGCTTTCTTAATATTTTCTCTTGCACATTCTAAAGGTTTTTCTGCTATATCAATCCCATAACCTTTTTCTACACCATAATCATTAATTGCACGAATCAATGTATAAGCGTGATCGCATCCACAATCAACTACACATTTTGCGCCACGAGTTAAGGACGCAATAAAATCAAGTCTTTCCATTATTTATTCAAATATCCTCTAATTCTATTAGATTTTTGAGGAGAACGTAGTTTTCTTAAGGCTTTAGCTTCAATTTGTCTAATTCTCTCTCTAGTTATATTAAATATCTTACCAATTTGTTCAAGGGTCATAGGATGCCCGTCATCCCAACCATAACGAAGTTTTAAAATACGTTCTTCCTTATCAGTTAGATATTTTCGCATCGAAAGTTCAAGATCTTCTCTCAATTTAATTCTCTCTGTATATTCATAAGGTGTATCATTTGAATTATCAGCTATAAAATCTTCTTGAGTAGATTCTTTATCTTCACCAACAGGCTTGTCTAAACTGATAGGTTCTCTAGCACTATTTAAGAAGAATTGTACTTTATCTTCAGTCATGCCTATCTTATCAGCTATTTCTTTAATACTAGGGTCTCTACCTAATTCTTGAACAAGTTCCCGCTCAACTTGCATAATCTTAGTAATTTTTTCATTAACGTGAACTGGTAGTCTAATAGTACGACCTTGATCGGCAATAGCTCTATTAATGGCTTGTTTGATCCACCAAGTCGCATATGTAGAGAATTTAAACCCTTTTTCAACTTCATATTTATCAATAGACTTAAGAAGACCTTTTGTACCTTCTTGGATTAAATCCATGAAAGATAAGCCACGATTTGTAAATCTTTTAGCGATGTTTGCGACTAAACGAAGGTTTGAATTTGTAAGTTTTTCTCTTGCATAATCTCCGGCTTCTTCAACATCTAATAAATGTTCATATTCCTCAAGACTTACAGTCTCTTCTTCGTTATCAATTTTTGTAAGGCGTTCTTTAGCAGCTCTACCATCTTTAATTTTATATGCTAAATCGATTTCTTCATCTCTAGTTAAAAGTGGAAATTGGCCAATATCTTTAAAATACATTTTAACGACATCATTAGAATTTGTGCTTGTAACTTCAATCGCTATAGCCTTAAGTGCTTCATCTGTAACAGGGGATTCTTCTTCTTCAGATACAAGATCACTTAATTCAGGCTCTTCTTCAGGTAATTCATCATCTTCAAGAACTTTAATTCCTTCGTTATCAAGAAGTTCAACCATTGTATCGAATTGGTCACTATCAATATCATAATATGCGGCGACATCTTTAACAGTAAGAACATTATTCTTTTTACTAGCTTCTTCGATTAATTTGTTTTTAATTTCTTCTTGGCTCATATTTCCCTCCTATTTATTATTTTTATTTTCACGACGTTTATTAATACGTTGTAATTTGTTAATTCTATCTTCTAAAGCTTTTAATTGGTCTTCTTCAGACTTATTTTTAAAATCTTTAGAATTCGATAATATATCATTTGAATAAAATATTGCATCACAACAATTCTCTAGGTCGGACGCATTATAGACCTCATAATCTTTTAGATTATATAATGTCTTTTTGTCACTTATTATACAATTATAATATCTATCATCTTCAAGTAGCGATAAAAATTTACCTTCATCATATTTATCATAAAGAGAATAATAAGTGTTTATTAATTCATCCCATAATTCTTGATGTATTTTATCAAAACATGTATATAAATAGATACCGTTTTCACATTTTTGATCAATTCTTAAGGCTAAAGCTTTAGAATTTCTTGCATAATTGAAAAGTCTTAGTTCAGCTCTTTGTCTAAATAGCAAGTTATTCCACTCTTCTTCAGTATATCCTAAAAATAATCCTGAATCATTTTTTAATACATAATCGCTTGGTTGTAGATTTGGTCTTTTAACAACATTATTTGTGACTAAAACGCCTTTAGATTTTAAATATTCTTGATAATCTAGCATGATAGATGTTTCAGAAATACCTGAAGAAGCACTAAACTTTTTCAAATATCCTTCAATTAATGCATTCGATTTTAACATATCAAAGAAACGGAACAATTCATTTTTCATGTTTTCAATTACATCTAATTTAGTTAAATCTTTATTTAACGTGATGTATGAATAAATGAAATCATTAGGACTTTCTTTATGTGTTTCAAAATATTCCCTGTATTTATCTATTCCGTAAGCTTTAACATATTCGTCAGGATCTTTGCCCTCAGGAAGTCTGACTAAACTTAAATTAATTCCATTTTCATTTTTGATTAATTTTATCGCCTTCATCATGGCCTTAATTCCAGCATTATCTCCGTCATAACAAATAACAATATTTTCAGTTTGTTTATGTAATAATTTAACTTGGTTTTCAGTTAAAGCAGTACCCATTGAACAAACTGCCTCATTAAATCCTGCTTTTACACTTGCAATAACATCTAATTGTCCTTCGTGTAATATAACACGATTATTTTTAACAATAGCAGGTAATGCTTTATCAATATGATACAAGCTTAAATTCTTCTTAAATATAACTGTTTCAGGGGAATTAATATATTTTGCACTTGTGTCTTCACCGTGAAATATACGAGCCGAAAAAGCTATTACATTGCCTTTTATGTCGCAAACAGGAAACGTGATACGATTTCTAAAAAGATCATAATAAGAATTATCGTTTTCACTTTGTTTGATCAACCCACAAGCCAACATATCAAGTTCGGTATATTTGAAATCTTTAAGAGTTAAATATAGACTATTAGCTTTATCAGGTGCTAAACCAATATTGAATTCCTCAATAATATCTTTTGTAATCCCGCGGTTCTCTAAATACTTAAGTGCTTCTAAACCACTTTTAGAGTGCGTTAAGTTATAATTATAGAAATCAGCAGTTTCTTTCATAATTTGAAAGTATTTACTATAATCAGGCCCTGTTTGCTTGTTTATGTTAAGCTTGACTCCAGCTCTTTTAGCTAATTCTATACATGCATCTTCAAAAGACAAATGTTTAATTTTCATTAAGAAGGTAATCGGAGATCCACCGACACCACATCCAAAACATTTAGCAATTTTTTTGACAGGATTTACATGAAAGCTTCCTGTCTGTTCATTATGAAAAGGACAAAGTCCTTTATAATCCGAACCACTTTTAGAAAGGGATACAAATTCACTTACTAAAGATACAATATCAGTTTTATCAATTATTTCTTGAATTTTATCTTGTTCAATCATTCATATCCCTCCTATATTAATATTTAATTTGTTTAGAAATGTAGTCTACTACTTCATCTAATTTTAATACAACTTGTTCCATTGTATCTCTATTTCTAACTGTTACAGTATTATTGTTGATTGTTTCATCATCAACTGTAACGCAGAATGGAGTACCAATTGAATCTTGTCTTCTATAACGCTTACCAATTGCTTGAGCATCGTCATAAGTTGTACTAAAGTTACTTGCAAGTAAAGAATAAACTTCATTAGCTTTCTCTGTATGCATCTTCTTTATTAAAGGTAATACACATACTTTGTAAGGAGCTAAATGATATTTTAATCTTAATACTTCTCTAATATCTCCACTTTCAAGAGTTTCAGTGTCATATGCACTAAATAAAATTGCAAGCATTAAACGACCTACACCAACACTTGGTTCAACTACATAAGGAACATATTTTGTATTTGTCTCAGGATCTAGGTATTCTAGATTTTCCTTTGAATGTTCCATATGACGCTTAAGGTCATAATCTGTACGGCTTGCAATCCCCCAAAGTTCGCCGTAACCCCATGGGAAGTTGTATTCAATATCAGTAGTAGCTTTTGAATAGAAAGCTAATTCTTTCTTGTCATGGTCTCTATATCTTACATCATCTTCTGCTAAACCTTGATTAATTAAGAAATCATGGCAGAATTGACGCCAGTATGTAAACCAATCATCTTCTGTACCTGGTTTGCAGAAGAATTCAAGTTCCATTTGTTCAAATTCACGTGTTCTGAAGATAAAATTACCTGGAGTAATTTCATTTCTAAATGATTTACCAATTTGACCAATACCAAATGGTACTTTCTTACGCATTGAACGTTGAACGTTTTTAAAGTTCACGAAAATTCCTTGTGCTGTTTCAGGACGTAAATAAACTGTATTCTTACTGTCTTCTGTAACACCTTGGAAAGTCTTGAACATTAAGTTAAATTGACGAATATCAGTGAAATCATGGGAACCACAGTTAGGACAAGGAATATGATGTTCTTTAATGAAATTCATTAATTCCTCATTGCTCATACCGTCACCAGTAATTTCACCATTTGTGAAATCTTCAATGATTTTATCAGCTCTAAAACGGCTCTTACAAGCTTTACAGTCACATAATGGATCACTAAATCCACCTACGTGTCCTGTAGCTACCCAAGTTTCAGGATTCATGATAATAGCACTATCAAGTCCTACATTATATCTATTTTCTTGAATAAATTTCTTTTTCCATGCATTCTTTATATTACTTTCAAGTAATTCTCCTAGAGGACCGTAATCCCAAGAGTTTGCAAGTCCACCGTAGATTTCACTACCTTGGAAAATAAACCCTTTTTCTTTTAAGAATTTTACTAATTGATCCAAATTAATTTTGCTCATAATAACTCCTTACATTATCAATTATAATAATAGTCAAAATTTTGGCAAAAGTTAACCTCTTGCCAAAAATTAATCAACATATTCATCAAATAATTCTAACACTTTATCTAATCCTTCTCTTGTTTCACTTGAAACAGGATAAATCAGACTAGTGTTTTCTAATTCTAATTTTTCTTTTATCAATTTTTTTTGTTTATCAAATTGACTTCTCTTTACTTTATCAAGTTTAGTCGCAATTATAATGGTTTTAATATTATAATATTTTAAAAAGTCATACATTGTTTTATCATCTTCAGTTGGTTCGTGGCGGAAATCAACAAGTAAGAAAGCACATTTTAATTCTTTACGCGTAGTAATATATTCTTCAATCATTTGACCGAATTGTTCGATTTGTGCTTTACTTCTAACCGCATAGCCATAACCCGGCACATCGACTAAAACAGCTTTATCGTTAATATTAAACATATTTAATGTAATTGTCTTACCTGGTTTTGAGGAAGTTTTAGCTAGACTCTTTCTATTACATAATGCATTTATAAAACTAGATTTTCCTACATTAGATCTTCCACAAAATAAAAATTCAGGTAAGCCCCCATCTAACATGTGTTCTTTTTTTGTGCCACTTTTTATAAATTCTGCCTTAGTTATTCTCATGTGGTACCTCAAGTCCTAATTTATTAAAAATAATACTAAATTCTTCATCTTCTAGATAAGAAACACCTATTTCACCGTGCTTTTTATCCCCGTGGAAATCTGATCCTGCACTAATAAATAAATTATATTCTCGAGCTAAAGCTCTAAATTTAGCTTCTTCGCCTTCTTTGTTACGAGGATATCTAGCCTCAATACCATCAATACCCATAGCACAAACTTTTTTTACATTTTCATAATCCATAAGTGTAGGATGAGCTAAAATAACAATAGCACCCATCTTATGCATCATCTCAATACCCTCGCTTGGTGTCATAAGGCTTGCAGGTATATAACAAGGTGAATCATTTGAAACATATTCGCTTGCCTTAGCCATGTCAAGATCAGGATTATTATCAATCAAATTACGATACATATTACCTCGTGTAATTATTGTTCCACTTAAAAGTGTATCTAAATCAATATTTACGTGATATGTATCTTTAATCGAAGTCATCATTTTTTTAGCTCTAGATCTTCTTTTTTCAATGATATTTTGGCTGAAATCATGCATAGTTTGAGGGACTTCATTATGAGGGAAATAACACACTAAATGGCAATTATCATTATCGATTTTAGTTGATAATTCAACGCCTTTAAGTATGTAAAGACCAATTTTTTTACCATATTCATAAGCTTCTTCAACGCCAAATACTGAATCATGGTCAGTTAAACCTAATATGTTTAAGTTGTGAGCCTTAGCTCTATCAAGTACCTCAGGTACACTATACCAACCATCAGAATATTTTGAATGTGAATGTAAATCTGCTCTCATAAACCCTCCTTTTTGTCATAAGCTTCAATTATCTTTTGAACTAATGGATTTCTTACGACATCTAATTTTTCAAATTTTACTATTTTTATATCTTCAATATCTTTTAAAATATTGCACGCATTAACTAAACCGCTTCTCTTTCCAATTGGTAAATCAATTTGCGAAATATCACCTGTGATAACCATTTTCGAATTAAAGCCAAGTCTAGTTAAAAACATCTTCATTTGCATTTCTGTAGTATTTTGAGCTTCGTCTAAAATACAAAAAGAATTTTCAAGAGTTCGGCCTCTCATATAAGCTAAAGGCGCTATCTCAATACCACCATTTTCTACCATTTGATCAACTGCTTTATTACCTAAAGTATCATAAAGAGCGTCGTAAAGTGGTCTTAAATAAGGATCAATCTTCTCTTTTAAGTCTCCTGGTAAAAAGCCAAGGGACTCCCCCGCCTCAATAGCCGGACGAGTCAAAATAATATGTTTAATAATGCCTTTTTTAAGTAAAGAAACTGCGTATACAACAGCTAAATATGTTTTACCTGTACCTGCAGGACCCACACCAAAAACTATATCATAATTAGAAAGGGACTCTACATATTCTAATTGCTTAAGAGTTTTTGCATAAATGGGTTTACCGCTAAAAGTTCGTTCAATCATCTCTTTTTTGCGGTAAATCCTATATAAAGAATCAATATTATTAAGATTTTTAAATATATAAGTGATATCTCTAGTTGTGACTTGAAAATTATTTTTAGCCATGTAAGATAAAACTTCAAACATCTTTTTAATGTTTTGAATTATTGTATCATCATCCGTAAGGCATTCTACTTCGTTCAAGTTAACGTTCATACCTACATCAAATAATTTTTCAATGAATTTTAAGTTTAAATTATTATTTCCTACAATATTTTGACATTCATCAAGAGATGAAATGTTAGTACTAAATTTCATTAAATTCTCCTACACTACAAGGAATAAGAACCAAGCTAGGCCATAATAAATTACAATCGCAATTAAATCGTTAATTGTTGTAATAAATGGGCCTGAAGCTACTGCTGGGTCAATATGCATCTTAGTTAATAATATTGGTAAATATGAACCAGTAAATGCAGAAATTGTCATAGCTACAAATAGAGCTAAACCTACAATCGAACCGGCTTTAAAACAATCATGCCAATTAAATTCAGTACCTGAATATACATTTGTCTTTGTTAATCCTAAATAAATTGTTATAAATAAAATACTTATAACAGCTAAAATAATACCATTTAAAATACCAATTTTAATTTCGTGCCAGATAATTTTACGAGCTTTTCTCTTCTCCTCGTTTTCATCAGAAATATATCTAATAGTAACAGCTAGTGATTGTGTGCCTACATTACCAGCCATATCTAGTACCATTGATTGGAAAGCAACTATTGCAGGTAATGTCGCAATAACATGTTCAAATCTTCCGGTAACACTTGATACAACAAGGCCTAAGAACATTAAAATAATTAACCATGGTAAACGTTTTCTAAGAGACTTTTTTAAAGGCTCATCAATTTCATCTTCTTCAGATAAACCGGCTAATTTAGCATAATCTTCTGAAATTTGGTCATCAACAGCTTCGACAATATCACTTGTAGTGATAACACCAACTAATTGATTCTTTTGGTTAAGTACTGGTACGATAGCCATATCGTAACCTCTAATATCGTTAATAACTTCATCAGTTATAGCTGTATCTCTTACAAATGGTGTATTAGTTAAAATGATATCTTCTAGGTTTGATTCTTTTCTTGCACAAATCAAATCTTTTAATTCAATCATACCATATAAAGATCTATCTTTTCTAAGTACGAAAATCGAATTAATATTATCATTTTCTCCTGCTTGTCTAACTAATTCTTTCATAGCAGAAGTAACAGTAGAACCTTCAGGTATTTCAATAAAATTAGTTGTCATTAAAGCACCGATTGTGCCATCTTCATAAGAATTAATTAATTTGACATCTTCTTGACTTTCAGGTTCCATACGATTCAAAATTTCTTTTGCATCATCTTCTTCAAGTTCATCAAGTACATCGACCGCGTCATCTGCATCCATTTGTTCGATGATATCGGCTGCTTGTTCATAGTTTAGTTCTTCAACATATTCTTCAACATCATCTAGATACGAGAAAATTTCACTCGTTCTTTCAACACCTAAAATCTTATATAATTTTAGACGTTCTTCTTTAGTTAACATCTTAAAGATAGAGGCAATATCATTTTCATGATAGTCGTTTAATTTCTCTTTTTTTTCTTCATCAGAAATATTAGAATCTAATATGTCCTTTATTTCTTTGAAATAATCTAACTCCATAATAACCATCCTTTCTTTATGCATAATTTTAAATTATTGCATAATAAACCATTATGATTTTACCACATTTATAGATATTTGAATATGAGAAAATGTTTTCATTAATGATTTTTTGAAAGTAATCTAAGAATTTTATTTTGTTTACAGATTAAAATTCTTATCTATTCAAATAAAATAAACAAAAAGGGCCATAAGCCCTTATAAAAATTATAAATTGTTTATTATATCTTCAACTATATCTTCGCGAGTCATATTATTTTTTTCTAATATATCATCCGGTTTAAATCTATCAATAATTTCTTTTTTTAAGCCGTAATTTAATACTTTTATGCTACTTGTACCAAAATAAGAAGCTATTTTTTGACCATATCCACCATCTAAGATTGTACCTTCAATAGTTACAATAACTTTATAATTCTTTATTTTCTCAAGTGTACCTTTGTCAAGACTTGATATGCATACAGGATTAATCAAAGTAGGATTATATCCTTTTTCTTTTAATAAACTACTAACTACTTCTGCATATTTATAGAAGTCGTTCACCCCAATTATGGCAATATCTTTTCCTTCTTCTTCAATTTTGTTTTTAACTTTGTCAAATGATTCAAAAGGAACACGTGTATCTTCTACAATTCCTTGAGCAGGTATTAAGATTGCGACACTTTCTTTAGAATAATCAAGAGACCAATTAAGCATTGTGATGTATTCCGCTTTATTTGTAGGTGCTAATACCTTCAAATTAGGTATATTTTGTAACATAGAAGCCGCAAATATTCCTAAATGAGTCGCATCTCTTCCGCCGTAAAGAGAGGAACCTGAAACTAATATAGTCGCATTATTGTTATTAAGTGCTAAATCTTGACTTATTTGATCATATGTTCGTTGTAAGAATGAGGCGCTAGTCGCAAAAATAGCTTTACCACCTCTTTTAGCACAACCACTAACTAGAGCTACTGCACTTTCTTCAGCGATACCTACATCTACAAAATTATCTTTATATGTATTAAATCTATCTTCTTCACTAAATCCAATGTTAAAAGGTAAGGCAGCTACAACCGCTAAAATAGGTTCTCCTTTTTTTATTCTATCTTTTAAAATGTCACCTGTAACATCTGCATAAGATTCTCTTATATAAGGAGCTTTTTCTACACCAGTTTCAATATCAAATGGCATAGTATAATGCCAGTTTGATTTATCTTTTATGCTAGGAGCGTAACCATGTCCTTTTTCAGTATTAATATGAACAACAATCGGGTGATCAATATCTTTAACGCTTTCTAAAATATCAATTACTTTCTCAATATCGTTACCTTCATCTAGATATTTATAATCTAAATTAAAAGATTTAAATATATTGTAATCAGATGTACCTTTTGTTTTTCTTAAAAGTTCTAGATTTTTATACAAGCCACCATGATTTTCCGCAATTGACATTTGATTATCATTCGCAATAATAATAAAATTAGATTTTAATTCGCCAGCAATATTAAGCCCCTCAAGAGCTTCGCCGCCTGATAAAGATCCATCTCCGATAAATGCGATAATATTTTCTTTTTCATGCAATATGTCTCTACCTTTAGCAAGACCTAATGCAAGAGAAATCGATGTTGAGGTATGTCCTACACAAAACATATCATGCTCGCTTTCTTTTGGCTCAGTATAGCCAGACACATCTGCGTAATGTGCTTCATCTAAAAAAGCTTCTTTTCTGCCCGTTAACATTTTATGAGTATATGATTGATGTGAAACATCATATACAAATTTATCTCGAGGTGAATCAAAGACATAATGAAGAGCTACTTCAATCTCTACCGCACCTAAGTTAGGGCCAAAGTGGCCACCTCTTACACTCATCTTTTTAATTAAAGCATTTCTAATTTCACCGCATAATACATTAAGTTCATCAATACTTAATTTTTTTAAATCTTTTGGATTATTAATTCTTTCAATCATAATAGACTCCTTTATAATTTAACTATTAAAATTATAAAACATTTTATTTAAATTTTAAATATTTTGCAAATTAACTCAAATTTATATAAAAAAGAAAAGTAGTTATATCATTATGAAAAATTAATGATACAACCACTTTTAAAGTATTTATGAATTTTATTCCTCATTTAACACAATTATATTATCATCAAGGAACTTTTGACAGTAATCATCAGGAAGATCTAAAGTAGAATAAAATATTGCATAATATCCAAAATCTTGATTATTCAATGCAAAATTTATAAAATATGTTACTTTACCATCATTTTCAGTTCGTCTATATGATCTTGTAAACCAATCTAGGGTTTGAATACAAAAATAATACCCAACCAACGCAATTTTAAAACTGTATTGATAGTCATTCTCCGCCTCAGGGTCATAACCTAAAGTTTCATTATAAACATAAAATGTTTGTCTAATACTACTAACAGGATTTGCCGATTTCCTTATTGTAATATTTGCATGATATTTAATTGGATAATCTTTTATCGCCGAATCTTCTCTTAATGCAAGCGAATATCCTTCATATACATTATATAATCTCTTATTATAATCATCTAAATATTCATCTTTACTATAATATATTTCATCAATTGTTGGGGTCCCCCTAGTTTTTTTAGGGCGATTATTGTAATAAGCTATTCCTAAACAAGCGCTAAAAACTAAAGCAATAAGTACTACTAATAAAATTTTTCTCTTTTTTTTTCATAATTAATACCTCTCAAAAATAATATTAAAATCATCCGAACTTACAGTATAACCACAAGATACACAAACAGAATAAAATTTACCACCATTTGAGCTTCTTTTAAAATTGTGTTTGTCAATATAATTCAGACCGCATTCACAATAAACTTTATGATTAGAACTATCAATAGATGTATATTTATAATTATGAGACAACTCTTTATAAACTTTAATATGTGGGTCACAATAACAATATTCTTTACCATTAACAATATAATTGTTTGTATGACTATGCGTTTTATCGATTTTTAGTACTAATGCATTAACATATGTAGGAAATTCTGAATCTTCAATTGTAGATCTTGTACGCATTTTGTCACCAAAATGACAATATACTTTATCATTAATCTCATCATACTCATAAGCAATTACTGCATGGGCGTTATTCTCATTTTCAATACCTACTAAAACTGGATAACCTTTTTTTATGTTTTCAATTACGAAGCTTTTTACATTATTAACAAACCAATTCTTTTCTTTACTTAGAATAGTATAGTTAATATTTTTGTCTGCTAAATATTTTTTAAGCACCTTTAATCTATCACCAAAATCCGTACCATAATCATCTTTGTTTTTGTCATTTATTCCTAGTTTAACACCTAAAGACATTAAATATGTGTGAAAAACATTATTTTTAGAGTTTTCAATATAATCATAATATGAATTATAATTACTGAAGTTATAGTCTGTTTCATTATTAGTTCCTGGCGATTGTCTTTCGGAAATAAAATCGTTGGTTGAAATACTCGCAGGAAAATCATATTTTTCATCAATTATATCATCACTTAAATAATTATCATAATATGATAATAAATTTGATATAGCTACATAACCACACGAACTTTTAGTATTATAACCATAATTTTCTATTAAATTATCATAATAAGCTTCCATATAATTATTATAAGATTCTTTATGATCACTACTATCACCTAAATATGCAGGTGGAGAATTTCTAGCTTTTTTACTTTCATTTTTCACAAAACAGTTAGAAAATAAAATTAAAGAAATAAACAAAAATAAATTTTTTTCATAAATATCATCTCTTTTTGTTAATTCTAACAAAAATAATGCATTTTGTAAATAATTTACTTTTATTATTATCAAAATTTAGTCATTTAAATTAATTTCATTTTTAATTTATATTTTTTTAAAAATTTAAATCGACATTTTCGGCAATATCAAAGAATTTATTTTTCAAGAGAATTAATCTTTATCTACAAGTCTTATTAACAAACAAAAAGAGATTGAGAACAATTCTCAATCTCAAATCAAACTATCTATCTCTAACTTCCGCATCAATTGCATCTTTATGATGTCTAGGTGTATCATAATAGTCTTCATCACTTGTAAATATTGAAGATATTACATTTTCGAAGAATAATGTATTTAAAATTAATACGATAGCTACGATAATTAGAATAACACCAAATATAATCATTTGAACGTTATGGCTAATTACAGGATTATCACCAACAGCTAAAGCACCGATTACAACTGCAATAACGCCACCAATTGAACCTAAAATTAAGGTTACTACAATATTTTTTAGTGATTCTTGTTTAATTGATAATAATGCAGTTACAATTACTTCACATAATGATAAACAACCAATTACAAGTAATAAATATGGAACATATAATATAAATAAATAAATTAAACTTCCACATACAGTTTGATTAACAGCTAGGTAAATACCAGCAGCTAAAATTGAAGCACTTCCTCCGGCAAGTCCGATTGCATTTCTTCTTGTAAATGCAGTTAGAACTAAAGCAGCTATAACAGCTATTGAGCCAACGATAATAAGTGAAACACCAATAACGCGACCGATATTTTGATAAGCTTCAGCACTAGCTTCGCCGCTAGCTGCGCCTACAATGATACATAAAATACCAACGATAAATGTTACTACCGAAAAAATTAATTTTTGGTAATGTTTTTTAATTAATGTTAACATAAAAACCTTCCTTTTAATACATTTATTATAATCCTATAATTTTTATTTTCAATTAAAATAAGAAAATAATTTACAATTATATAATTTTGTATAAAATCTAGAAATCTAATAATTAATTTCTAGTTTTTATTAATATTTAAGATATATTGCCTCTTCTAAGTTCAGCTATATCTAAAATTAACTTTTCTGTCTTCTCCCAACCTAGACAAGCGTCTGTAATAGATTTACCGTACACTCCGCCATCTACTTTTTGATTTCCGTCCTCAATATAAGATTCAATCATTAAACCTTTTACAAGTTTAAAAATATCAGGATTGTGTCTTGTAGAATGTAAAACTTCTTTCGCAATTCTAATTTGTTCTAGATATTTTTTACCACTATTAGAGTGATTACAGTCGATAATAACAGCAGGATTTTTATAATCTTTTTCTTTATATAAATCACATAATCTTTCTAAATCTTCGTAGTGATAGTTAGGATGTGTTACACCTGCTTTATCTACGTAACCACGTAATACAACGTGAGCTAAATCATTACCTTTTGATTCAACCTCCCAACCTCTATAGATGAATGTTGCGCCATGTTGGGCCGCATTTACAGAATTCATTACAACGCTCAAATCTCCGCTTGTTGGATTTTTCATACCAACAGGCACATCAACTCCACTAGACAAAAGTCTATGTTCTTGATCCTCAACACTTCTAGCACCGATTGCAATATAACCTAGAATGTCTGATACATAAGCCCAGTTTTCAGGATATAACATTTCATCAGCTGCTAAAAATCCTGTTTCCTCAACAACATGCATTTGTAAGTGTCTTATAGCTTTAATTCCTTTTAACATATCAGGTTCTGCAGTAGGATCAGGTTGATGTATCATACCTTTGTATCCTGCACCTGTAGTACGAGGTTTACCTGTATAAATACGAGGAATTATATAAAGTACATCGCTAACTTTTTCGTATAATTTTCTTAAACGTTTACAGTAATCGATAACCGCATCTTCTCTATCTGAGGAACATGGTCCGATTATTAAGATAAATTTATCACTTTTTCCTGTAAATATATCTCTGATTTCTTTATCATTTTGTTCTTTTATTTGTCTTACCTTCTCGCTTGCAGGATATAAACTTCTAATTTCCTCAGGAGTAGGCAATTCTAATTTCGAAACTAAATTTTTTGAAAATTCATCTCTCATAAAGTACCTCTTTTTTTAGTTGATAAAATGCAATAAAAGTATGCAAGGCGCATACTTTTATATACATATTATATTAGTCGTGTAAAATAAGTGATTTACTTGTCATTTCTTCAGGTTTTTGTAATCCTAATAATTCAAGTAATGTAGGTGTTACATCAGATAAAATACCTGATAAACGTAATTTGTAATCTGTAGAAGTTAAAATTAATGGTACAGGGTTTGTAGTATGAGCTGTATAAGGATTACCATCTTCATCAGCCATCTTTTCCGCATTACCATGGTCAGCAGTAATAACTGCTACTCCACCAACTTTATTTAATTCTTCTACAACGCGGCCTACACATTCATCAACTACTTCAACAGCCTTAACAGCTGCACTAATGATTCCCGTGTGACCAACCATATCACAGTTTGCATAATTTAAAATAATAGTATCATATTTTTCTGCTCTAATAGCTTCACAAACCTTATCAGTAACTTCATAAGCTGACATTTCAGGCTTTAAGTCGTAAGTTGCAACCTTAGGCGAATTAACTAAAATACGATCTGCACCTTTAATTTCTTTATCAACACCACCGTCAAAGAAAAAAGTAACATGTGCATATTTTTCAGTTTCCGCAATTCTTAATTGTTTTAAGCCGGCTTCGCTTACTAA
Organism: uncultured Treponema sp.; assembly: GCA_963633325.1. Classification (GTDB taxonomy): domain Bacteria; phylum Bacillota_I; class Bacilli_A; order Acholeplasmatales; family Anaeroplasmataceae; genus JAEELC01. Next base: position 2,910 of record CAVGYR010000014.1, on the reverse strand, counting down.
ATCACCATAAAGATTTGTTAATTTAATTTGAGGGAAAGCTACTAATCCTTTTACAGAATCTGCATATTTCATCATAGATACGAAGAAAATATTTTGAGGATGATTAGTTACATCTAATTTTGGATCAGTTTCTGCTTTAACTAGAGTTTCGCAAGCTTCAGGATTTGAGAATGCAGTTGCAATTTCAATTGCTCTATCAGGGCGGAAGTTTGCAAATACAATTGAATCATTTGATTCAATTTGACCATCTTTATCAACGATAAATGGCACCATGAATTCATCATATACATCATGTTGATAACTAGCTTCGATACCTTCTTGAGCTGAAGAATAAACTTCACCAACACCACGACACATTGCATCATATGCTTTTTGTACACGGTTCCAGTTTTTATCTCTATCCATACCATAATATCTACCACCAACAGTAGAAACACTTATAGTTTTTTCTTCTAAAATCTTATTTAAAAATTGCATAGCAGACTTTGGTGGAACATCTCTACCATCTAGGAATGCATGATAATAAACCTTATCAATGCCGTTTTCTTTTGCAACACGGGCAATAGCCTTAATGTGGTTTACGTGAGAGTGAACTCCACCTTCACTTGCAAGACCAAAAATGTGTAATTTTGAATTGTTCTTCTTTACGTTTTCGATAGCAGCTAAAATAGCTTCGTTCTTGTTAAATTCACCATCTTCAATAGACTTATTAATTCTAGTTAAAGATTGATAAACGATTCTACCAGCGCCTAGGTTCATATGTCCTACTTCTGAATTACCCATTTGAGTTTCAGGTAAACCTACCGCATTTCCACTTGCGTTAATAAAAGTATGAGGATAATGAGCCCATAATGCGTCTATATTAGGTCTTTTTGCTAGACTAATTGCATTCTTCTCTGTAGGCGCATCAATACCAAATCCATCCATAATAATTAGTACAACAGGTTTTTTCATAAAATAATCTCCTTTATTTAATTCTATTAAATTTATTTAAATAATGTATAGCTAATCTTGTAGCTCTACCAAACCATTTTAAATCGCTGCTCATAGCTTCAGGATATTTATCTTCATTTCCCCATGAGTGTGGCATAGCCCACATACCATGAGTTTGACGCTTTTCAAGTAAAATATCAAGACAATCATTTAAAATTTTTGTTTCTTCATTCGATAAATCAAAATCTTCAAATAAGCTTAAAACTTCAAAATAATCTTTATCAAAATCAGATGTTTCTAAAAATTGTTTAAGTAATTTATTAAAATTAGTTTCAAGTAAATCAAATTTATCATTAAATTCTTGTTTCATTAAACATGCGATTAAAAATATTTTATATTGATCTAAGATGAAATAATCATAATTTTTAATATTTAAAATGTAATCAATATTTTTATTGGCTAAATCTAAAGCTTTTTTATAATATTTTGTACCCTTTGGCGCTAATAACAAAGTATAGCCAATTATACCTAACATTAAATTATTATCTGCTTCACCTTTAAAACGAAGTGCACAAGCATAAGCATCATTAGATTTATCTTTAGATGAAAATTTATCTAATTTCCATAAATAATTAAGTGCAGGGAAAACTATATCTTGGCACATTTCATCTTGATTACCATCAATTATATTGCATGATTGTAAAATTCTAAACATTTCATATGTTTCATAAACTAGGGAATTGGGATTAAGATTATCTAAACTTAAAGAGTGTCCGAATCCACCATCTTCATTTTTATATAAATATAAACTAGTTAAAACATAGTATGTGGTAGAATTATCAAATTCAAAATTGTATAAAGCTACATCTACATCAAGAGCTTTATTATACATTAAACTATCAATAGTCTCTATTTCATTTTTGTCTAAATAGTTCATTTTTTTCACCAACCTTTTTTATTATACAAGATAAACCTCTTTTTTTAAAGAGTTATGACTAAGATAAATATACTTGTTAACTATACTAACAATCTTTTTAATTTAAAATCTAAGTTTTGTACTTATTGTGCTATGTTTAACTATTAATCTATCGAACTTGTTATTTGTTAATACATACATAATTTATTGGAACACCAAAATTCTAACTAAATAAAATTCTTCAATTAAGATTTTTTATGCTAAAATAGGTGTATTAAAAAGGAGAATTTTATGAGAAAAAATATTTTATCTAAAATCTTATTGATGTCTCTAGCATTACCTACTATAGTTTTAACCTCATGCTCTACTAATCAAAGTGAAATGTCGAGTGAACAAGTTGAAGTTAAATTTGTTTGTCTAGATAATTCAAAAGAAGTTTATAAAGACACTAAAAAATATGATAAAGATTCTAAATTCATATCTTTTACGCCTTCTATCACAGGATACACATTCCTAGGTTGGTATTCTGATGAAGACCTTGCATTTAAAGTTGATGATGATTTTACATTTACAGTATCTACTACACTTTATGGTAAAGTTGAAAAGATTTCTAGTAACAAATTAGCTAGTTTTACAAGTAAAAATAGTCTAGACTTTTTCTTTACTATCGATTTATCTAATGTTGAAAAAACTGATACTGATACAACTTTAGATTCTGGTAAATGCGAAACCAATTATACAGTCACATTAAAAGAAGACGTTAATGGAACTTCAAAAATAGAACAATTTACAAAAATAAATGATAAAAGATTTGATGCAGAAATAACAATTAATAATGAAGAATTATCTGTCAGAAAACAATTCAAATCTTCTGATATTATAGAAACTGAAATTTCGTTTATTTATAATTATACTACTAATACTATTATTTTAACTTATACAAATACAATCAAAACAGGACTTCTTAATAGTTCTTATCTAGAAAGTTATAGTTTTCTTGAAATAACTTTAAAAGATAAAGATCCTTCTTCTTTAAAATCACATACAAATACAGCTACTAC
>CAVGYR010000013.1:6825-22491 GCA_963633325.1 uncultured Treponema sp. | reverse complement strand
AACCATTAATGTATTACTTATCATCGATTGGATTTACATAATATGAAATCCACCGTAATCGGTAAAAACATGTAATGGATACAAAAGTACACCAGCGCCACCCCAAAAAGAGATAGCGGCTAAAAACGGAAAAATTTGTCTTACATTTAATAAAACTAAAATTGGTAAGAAAATACAAACTTGATTACAATAATCAAAACGAATAACATAAATATCAGGCCTATAGACATGAATCCATATCATTCTAAATATTTCAAGCAATAACATTACAAAAGATATTCTTCGTTGATGTTTTAATAAACGTTTTGAATCAAAATCTTTTGTGTGTTTTAAAAAGAAAATTATAAATATTATACCTAAAGATGAACATATAAAATGGTAAGGAGAAAATATGCCAAAAGTATCGGAAATGTGTTTAGTCTTACGTTTTTGATATAAACCATAAGAAATATATCTCTTATAAAATTCCTTCCAAAATTTACTAAATGACATAACAAATACTCCTAATTTATGTTAGAATAAAGGTAGGTAAAAACCTAAAAATATTATATATCAAAAATAGGAGTTTTTAAATATGAAAATTATGGTTCGTGTGCACGATTTAGGTAAAGATAGTGCTATAAATCTTGCAAAAAAAACTAAAGCGATTGGATTTGATGGTGTACAACTTGTTTTATATAAAGCAATCGAGGGCTTTAATAAAGAGGCTCACTCTATTCCTTATGAAGACATTTTAAAAACAGCTGAAGCTTTTAAAGCCGAAGGCATCGAAGTTGGCATGTTAGGTGCATATTTTAACCCTGTACATTCTAACAAAGATTTAGTCAAAGATAATATTCAAAGATTCAAAGAATATCTTGACTATACTTCTGTTTTCAACTCTAAATATGTAGGTAGTGAGACAGGGTCTTATAACGATGACAAGTGGACTTATAACCCATTAAACAGAACTGAAGAGGCTTTAAATATCGATATAGAAACATTTAAAGATTTAGCCGCTTATGCTAAAGAAAAAGGTGCAAATATTGCGCTTGAAGGAGCTTACGGGCACTGTATGTATACTCCTAGTCAATTAAATAGACTAGTAAGTGCAATCGATAATGGCCACGTTAAAGTAACTGTTGATATTTTTAATTATCTAGATATTAGTGCTTACGACACAAATACGCAACACGTTATGCTAGATGAATCAATCAAATACTTTAAAGATAAGATTGTGATCTATCACTTAAAAGATTTCGTAGTTGATGTTGAGGCCAACAAACTTAAACAAGTAGGACTAGGCGAAGGTATAATGGATTTAGAATATATTGTGTCTAATGCTAAAAAATATACACCAAACGCTTATCTTATTTTTGAAGGATGCCCTAAAGATAAGATGGAATCAAGTCTAGCCTACATTAAAAAATTATTAAATGAATAATAATATTTTTGCCTTAATAACTTATTAACAAGTTTATTAGGGCTTTTATTTTGGTTTAAAAAAGTACTAGATTAAAAATCTAGTACAATTTTTTTATTTTAAATTAGCCTCAAATTTATCAATTAATTTTTGTTGGCAATAATTATATTCATTTGCATAAAATAAATCTAGATAACAACTTAAATTCTTCCAACTAGTGTTCTCATGTTTAGCTAAAATCGGGTAAAAATATACATTGTTATTTTTTGAAGCCTCTAAATCTAAAGGGCTATCTCCTATCATAAGTACATTTTCTTTTAAATAAAATCTTGATAAATCTCTAATACATTTTTCTTTTGTACCATCGTTTTGACTACATAAAACAGATACAAAATTAATTAATCCAAGTCTCGTCCACTCACTTAAAACTGCATCTTTATTTGCACTTGATACAATACATATGTCAGCTTTTAAATGATTTTGTGAAATAACATCATATACATTTTTAAATAAGTTGACATCTTCACAAGGTAAAGATTTAATGTATTGATTAGTTAAATTTGACCAATCAAGACATTTTTGTAAAAGCTTGCAATCATGGTTTTTAATATATGTTTCAAGCGAAGAATTAGAATAAACATTATTAGTTTTAATGAATAAATCAAATTCTGATAAATCATCAACAGGTTTAATATTATCATTTACGAAATGCAAAGCCTTATTTAGACCTAAAAACCTGTTTATTCCTCGGGTTAAACTGTATAAATTTAATTTAAGCCAGTAAGCCATACATTTGTCTTTAAATTGCTCAAGATGAAAAGTTTCGATAAAAGCTGGTCCGAAACACTTTTCGTGTTTAATAGTCATGCTATCAACGGCGCATCCGTCAGAATCAATACAAAGAAGGTATTTGTATTTAGGTTTGAAATCACTTAAATTCATAACTTTAATTCCTCCCTTGAACAAAATGCGTCTACAGGAGAAACACCTCTAAAAGTATCTTTTCCGACAAGCTTACTAACTAAAGCATCTAGGGTATGTGTTTGTTTATCATAACAATTTATATAAGTTTTAACCTCAGGCACATCAAACAAATGGAAAGGACATGCAAGTGAAACAAATATAATAGGCATTTCATGGCTAAACCAAGGTACGTCTAAAGATCCTTTAGTAAATGCCCAATTAAGTCTTTGTACAGTACCATTTCCGCCGATATTTGCTAAATATATGACCGCATCATATTTTTCTTTAATTGAAGAAATTGATGTCTTTTGGGCATACAATTCATTCATTATTTTAAGTAGTTCTTCTTTACTAGCAACTTCAAGTTTTTTCTCTAAAGACTCAAATATAGTTACATCAAAACCTTCATTAGTAAGTAATGTTTTAAAATAATCAACATAGCTTACACCTCTATTAAATAAAGAACCAAATTTAGATAACATGTTAGTTGATTCAAGGGGTACAACTAAGATTTTTTTGTGTTTTAAAGGGGTTAATGGTAATACTCCCTCTTCAGTATTTTTAACTAAAGTAATCGCATCTTTTGAAACATTTTTTGCAATCTCTTTAAATTCAGGTTTACCTACATTTTGAAGTAATGTTTTATCTGTAATATTATTACCTTTATGTAATTTCAAATGCGCTTTTAGTCCTAAAATTCTTGTGATTGCATCGTCTAATCTACTTAATTTAATTAAATTATTATTTAGAGCATCTAAAACATAATTAAAGTCTTCTTCAAAGTCGTTATAAAATAACAACATATCACATCCAGCATTTATCGCACGAACTAACAAATCTTTTCTATTAGAATAACCACTAAAACCAACCATGTGAGTCGCGTCTGTGATAACTAAACCATTAAAATCTAATTTTTCTCTTAGTAAGTTTGTAAGTATTGCCTTAGATATAGTAGCAGGTATATATTTCTTAGTTGAATTAAATTCTTCTTCGTAACTAGGTAACATAATATGCCCTACCATAATAGCTTCAAGGTCTTGTTCAATCAATGCTTTATAAACTAAACCAAATGTTTTATCCCATTCGCTTGTGCTTAAAGAATTTACACTATAAGATAAATGTTGATCCCTTTCATCAATTCCGTCCCCCGGAAAGTGTTTAGCACAACATGCTAGACCTTCACTATGTGCCCCTTTTAAATAAGCAAGCGAATAGTCCCTAACTGTAATTTCGCTAGAGCCAAAACTTCTTTGACTAATAATCGGATTATGAAAATTTCTGTTTATATCAACAACTGGTGCGAACGTAATATTACATCCGCATACCTTAGCCTCAATAGCACTTACACGGCCTAATTCAAATGCATAATTTATGTTTCCTGTACTTGATATCTTAACAGAACAACCAATCTCTGTACCGTTAGCACACGCACCGTTACCTCCACTTTCTGCATTCGAAGCTACTAAAAGTGGAATTTTAGTTTCTTCTTGAAGAGTATTAATCATGTCTTGAAGAGTACTTGCATCTTTATTTGTATATCTAATTCCACCAAAAGAACGAGTATTTACTAGTTGTTTTAATGTTTCTTTATCACTAGTATTAATCATATCGATAAATAATTGTTTAACTTTTTCTTCAAGTGTCATTTTTTTCTTTGTATCATTAACCCATTTAATATCTTCATCATTTAAATAAAATGGTCTTTTTCTTAAGTCAATCATAATACTCTCCTTTTGTTTAAATATTTACACAAACATCAAATGCGCTCTTAATAGCGTGATCAATGTTTGAAGGACGTTCCCCTGCACAGTCGCCTACAAAATGAATTTTCTTATCAATTCCTTCTAAATCAGGTAATACCTTAACACTAGATAATGCATTAATAATAGTGTCTGCTTCGATGAATTCTTCACCAAGCACATTATTATCTTTGTCGATAACAGTAGTAGAAACACCAAATTCAGTTAATTTATTAATCTTATGTAAAACATATTGTTTAACATTATGTTTCTTAAAGTCTTCTAACATAAATGGTAAAATTGTACTGCTTTCTTCGCTTGCAATCTTATCTTTCATTTCAACAATTGAAACATCATAACCTTGCATAGCTAAATATTCAGCAGTTTCAGCACCTACTAAACCACCACCACAAACACAAATTTTGCCATATGGAATTTCTTTTGAAGCTAGTACATCCCATGAATCTAGAACATTTAAGTTATCAATACCTTCAATACGAGGCTTTAAGCTTTTAGCCCCTGTTGCAATCACGATTTCATCAAAATCTTTTGTATCGTCTTTACTAAATTCATGTCCTAATAAAAATTTAACATTTAATCTCTTTAGTTCTTGTTCGTAATAAACTAAACTTCTCTTCATTTCACTCTTTCTAGGAGGAATGCATGCAATATTAATTTGTCCGCCAATTCTTAGTTCTTTATCGCAAATAGTTACATTATGTCCTCTTAAACTAAGAACTCTACTAGCCTCAAGACCTGCGATACCTGCGCCTACAACTAAAATATTTTTCTTCTCGCTAGCTACACCTATAGTTTTTTCACCTTCAAAACTATTAAGCGCATTAAGCACACAAGAAACAGCTTTACGGCTCATAATTGCATCTGTACAACCTTTGTTACACATCATACAACGACGAATTGGTGTTTCTTCACTTAATTTATTACCTATCTCATGATCAGTTAATAAACTTCTACCAAAACCGATATAATCCGCATAGCCTTTTTCAAGTAAATCTTCAGCCATACGCGTAATTGCGACACGTCCGACAATACTTACAGGAATCTTAACCGCATTTTTAATAGCTTTAGTTTCTTCTAACATGAAAGAATATGGTCTTGTACCCATAGCAGGAATTGTATCATTCATATTACCTGTATGATTAGCTTGGGCAACATGAATTGCATTAACATTGTGCTCTTCAAGAAGTTTTGCAAACTTAACAGCTTCTTCAATTTCAAGTCCACCTTTACCTTGAAGTGTGCCATCAGCTTTACGTGTTACAATAGGTAATTTATATTCAATTGCCAGATCAGGACACATTTCATGTATCTTATCTACAACAAGTAAGGCAAATCTCGTACGGTTTTCAAAACTACCACCAAATTCATCGCTTCTTTTATTTAAAATTTTTGAACAAAGTGAACCACAAAGTCTATCTCCGTGAACTTCAATAACATCGACTCCTGCTTTAGATGCACGGTTAGCACATCTTGCAATACATTCAACAATTTCATAAAGTTCTTCTACACTAACTTCGGAAACGAAATGTAACATATCATAATGTAATAAATCTAAAGCTTCTTTTTGTTTACCTTCGCTAAATAATTTCATCAATTTATTTGCATGATATTCAGGATAGAATATTTGAAGTCCTAGACGAGAATCATATTTGTGAATTTCTTCAGCTAGTGCCTTATAAGTTTTAATTTGTTCATCACAAAATAATTTAGGAGTAGGAGATATAGTCATAATTGGGGTGACATCTCCTATTACGATATAACCTGTACCTCCTTTTGCAAGAGATACATAGAAATCAAATGATCTTTTACCGATAGAACCATCTCTTTCCTCATAACCTGTTGTTAGTGGTGGAAACATAATTCTATTCTTGAATGTAATATTACCAACTTTTAAAGGTTCTAATAATTTCATACTATTTATCCTCTTTTTCTTTATCTAAAGCTTCCCAAAGTCCTGATAAATACATAGCGCCTAATGCCCTATCATATAAACCATAACCTGGTTTAGCAACTTCATCCCAAATCATTCTACCGTGATCAGGACGAATATATTTGTTATATCCATTTTTGTGTAATGCTTTACATATTTGATACATATCTAAGCTTCCGTCAGCTGAATAATGTGCTGCCTCTTCAAATGAATGCGGTCCTAATTGTCTAACATTTCTTAGATGAGCAAAATGAATGCGGTCCATCTTAGAATATTTATCAATCATATGAACGATATCATTTTTAGGACTTGACCCAAATGAACCTGTACAGAATGTTAAACCATTGTAGTGGTCATCTACAAGAGACAAAAATCTATCAACATTCTTTTCATTTATAATTAAACGAGGAATGCCAAATATAGGCCAAGCAGGATCATCAGGGTGAATTGCCATAAGTACGTCGTTTTCACGAGCTACAGGAATAATTTCTTCAAGGAATAATTTAAGATTATTCCATAAGCCTTCTTCGCCAAGAGCCTCATATTGTTTAATTAACTCTGCTACTTCACTAGGTTTATAAGATGAATCCCAACCAGGAAGAGTTAATTTAGTCGGATCCATCTTAGCTACATCTTCTTCGTAATATACAAGCGATTTTGAACCATCTTTATTAACATGGTCTAATTGGCTACGAGTCCAGTCAAATATAGGCATAAAGTTATAACAAATACATTTAACACCGTATTTTGCAAGTAAACGAATATTTTCTTTAAAAGCTTCTATATGAGCTTTATAGTTCCCGCTTCTAAGCTTAATATCTTCGCTAACCGGAACAGACTCGATTACTTCCATCTCAAGCCCATGTTTATTAACTTCTTCTTTAAGTGCCTTAATTTCACTTTCAGGCCAAACACTACCTACAGGTACAGAATAAAGTGCAGTTACAACACCTGACATATTAGGAATTTGTCTAATATAATCTAGTTTGTTTTTATCGTCTAAGCCATACCATCTAAAAGTCATTTTCATAATTTATACCCCACTATATGCATTAAATGCGCCGTCAATTGGAAGCACTACTCCGTTAATAAAGCTTGAAGCTTCCTCATTAGCTAAAAACAATGTCGGACATACCATTTCTTCAGGTTTACCAAAGCGAGACATAGGAGTATTATTTAATATCTTCTTAGCCCTTTCGCTTGGTGATCCGTCTTTATCAAACAATAAATCTTTGTTTTGGGCAGTAACTAGGAAACCAGGAGCTATAGCATTTACTCTAATTCCTACTTTTGAGAAATGAACGGCTAACCACTCTGTAAAATTACTAACAGCCGCTTTAGCACCTGAATAAGCAGGAATCTTTGTTAAAGGCGTAAATGCATTCATACTTGAAATATTAATTATTGAGCATCCCTTTCTTCCTATCATATCACGCGCAAACACTTGGCTTGGAAGTAATGTACCCATATAATTCAAATTGAATACAAATTCAATTCCACTAGGATCTAGGTCAAAAAAAGTCTTACATGTGCCTAGATCTTTTTCCTCGAAATATTCTTTATCAGTATTAGCGCAAGCATTGTTCCCTCCGGCACCGTTTATAAGCACATCACAAGGGCCTAAATCACGTAAAATTGCCTCATGAGCCGCCTCAAGTTCTTCTTTAACTAGCACGTTACATTTGTAAGCTTTTGCAATATAACCTTTTTCTCTTAGGTCACAAGCCTTAGATTCTGCTGCTTCTAAGCTTAAATTAAGAAGGGCCACTTTAGCACCACTTATACAAAATCCTTCAGCAATCGCCGAGCAGATAACACCGCCACCACCAGTAATAACTATAACTTTATCTTTAAAGTCATCATTTTTTTTGATATTCATAATTACCTCCTATAACTAAGCCCTTATATTATATAAGGGCCTAATCAATAAAATTTATTTAGATTGTGCAACGTAAGTTAATGTAACATCATATTCAGGGTTAAAGAATTCACCTGTTAAAGTCATGTAGTCACTTGATACAGTCAATTCAGAAACATCAGCTGTCTTTGTTAAATATTGAACACTAGTAGCCGTTAAAGTAATTTTTCCGTTAGCCATTTCGTATGTTCCTGTAACAGCTGTCGCATTACCATATCCAGGGCAAGTTACTGTAAATGTATTGTCTTTATATAAATTTAGAGAAATTGCAACATTATTTGCAGTACCTGTATATTGGAACTTTAATTCCTTAGTATCCTCGCTTGATGTTTTATCCTTAAATTCCACTACAACAGTATTAGTACCACTTGTTACATTGAAACAATACCAACCACCTGCTTTTGAAGGCTCGATCAATGTATCAGTAACGCCGTTTAAGCTTACAGATTTAACTTCTTTGCCATCACTTGCGGTAGGTTTTACACAGACGAGTTTTCCAAGCTCTAGGTCGGCTCCACTACTTACAATTGTCATATTTGTAAAGTCACCATTAGCACAAGTACCAACTACAAATGTACCACCAGTTGAGGCCTCGTAACTTAATTTAGAAGCTTCGTGTGTTACACTAGTAGCTTTAGTTAATGTTTCACCGTAAGAAGCACTAAATGATCTACTTCCTGTTAAAATAATTGTAGGAGCAGGTGTCATAATATGCATATCTAAACTTGCACTATTGTATGTTTCATTGAAGTTTGTTACATAACCTTTATCGTTTGTTACAACATTGAATTCAGCCGCATACTCATCGTGTTTCAAATCGGATTGACCACCATCTGTCTTATAACCAACGTATTCAGGCTTGTAATTAACACCAAGGCCTGTACCTTCTTTTTTATATGTAGGATTAGCTTCTAAGTAATCGTCTTTGTCAGTTCCTAGTATAGCATCTGAGCAGAACAATTGATTTTCAAAGTAAGTTCTATCATATTTGTTATAAATTAAAGTAGATAAATCAATTGAGCCAGCTTGTTCACTAGTTACATTCTTTAAGATTTCATCAACTTTGTCACGAGCCTTACTTTCCTCAACCTCTACAGCTAGTGTTGAAGTAGTTTCATAATAATATTTACCTTCTTTTTTATAAAGAAGTTCTTCAGTTACAGTATCACTTGAATCATGTAACAAATCTTTTCTTGTATTAGTAGTCTTGATATATAAATCAGAACCTAAATCGATTTCAGCTACAGTTGTAGCTCTAATTTGGTGCTTGAAAGAATCCATCTTTCCTGTACCACCATTTGCATTAACATCCATGTCGTAATTAGCATTATATGTTAATTTAATTGTTGTATTAATTGAAGAATCAAATGTCTTAATTAACTCTAGAGCATTAAATTGTTCCTCGCTTTTACTTGAACTAGAACTAGGATCTTCATTTTTACCACAACTTGCAAGCGCAATTGTTGATACACCTAAAATACTAAAAATTAATAAACCTTTTTTCATTTTCTTTTCCTCCTATTAAATGAATTTTACTTGTTTAAAATAGTTAAATACACTCTCTATTTCACTTGACCAAAGTGTCCATGAATGGTCGTAACCTTCAACTAATTTATATTTACAATCGATATTGTTTTCTACTAAAAATGAATTTAGTTCCATTGATGGATTATAAATAAAATCATTTGTACCTATCGATAAATATATATTTAATTTTTTATCTTTGTTTTCTAAAAACAAATCTCTTAGAGTTCCGTATTTACTTTCATCAATATAATCTGGCTTTGTCGCAGGAGACAAGGCAACGCACACTTTATATTTATCGATATTCTTTAAATAATGATAAAGTGCACCGTATCCGCCCATCGACACCCCGCATATCGCTAGTGGCATCTCATTAGACAAAGCTTTAAAGTTGCCATACAAGAAATCTAATACATCTCGCTCAATTAAATTATAATAATCTTCAATAGGCCCCATATTTAAGTACCACTTGTTTTCACCGTTTATAAAGCAAGCAGCTATGCCTTTTTCCTCACACATCTTAATAACAGGTGTATTTGTTTGCCAACCCTTTAGGTCGTCCCCAAAACCATGTAAGAATATTACTAAAGGATATTTTTTGTTATTATTTTGATAATACGCGTCATCATTATTTTTAAGTACCCCTTGTAAATTAAGAGTGGGAATAACTACATCAATTTTAGTTTTACGTCCTAAAGACTTAACATATAAATCAATACTAAATTGTGCCATCATTCTTCCTCCTTTTTGTGGGGGATAGTTGTGACTAGATTAGAATTTACTTCTAACTTTTTGTAGTCAATTTGGAACTTACGCAAGCTATCTTCGCCCTCAGCACGCTTAATCATGCACTCTAAATAATATTCAGTCATCTCATCAGCAGCTCTTCTTTCTTCTTCAGGGCTAGTACCAATTGAACCTACATAGTAAGGAAGATTTTTAATTTCGTCATAATCGATAGAATTTTGACAACTACCACCGATTGCAAAATATACGCCTTGTTCATTACAAATTTGAGCAGCTTTATTACGTTCTGTATCATCTTGTAAAGAGATAATAAATTGTGCACCTTGATTACATAACTTTTTAGCCACAACCGATTGAGTATCTGTTGAAGTTACACTACCTGTAGGTAAAACTTCAACATTATAAGCAACCGCTAAATAATTTTTAATATAATCGATATATCTTTGTACTGTATCATTCACCGAAGATGGTGCAATTATACCGCAAGTGATCTTCTCGCCTTTTCTATAACTTGCCTTATCTTCTTCCTCGTTTTTACCATTAGTGTCGTACAAGGCGATAATGTTTTCTTTACTCGATGAAGAGACAAATTCAGATAACTTAGAAGCTCCGTAATCAGAACTAGATGAATCAAAATATTTATCAACATTAACTTTTCTAAGCGTAGGATGACTTGGGTCAATACTATCAACTGAGTTCATCTTATCGTATTCATCAAGTGTTTGAATTGCCCAGTTAGAGATAGATAAGCGAAGCGCTGTATTATCACTATTTTTCATCGCTTTATTATTCTCAACTGCGTCTACGCTCGCCGCAAATATCGGCAATATATGAGCTGAATATTTAGCAACTAAATAACGAAGGGAGCCGTTTTCAAAAGCTGTACGATAGGCGTCTGAGAAACCACCCATAGTCGCATTCGATATAGCGTCGCCACTAGATAAAATAGGGCTTGACGCAAATTCTACACCATTACATGTAGAAATAACGGCCATAGGGTGATATTTTTTGAATGGTTTATCATATTGAATACCAGAATCCCAGTTTTGGTTATTTACCATGTAAATTACGGTATCACTAGGAAGGTCTGTGCTTTCTTCAATTTTAATATTAAATTTTCTCGCATCTTTTTGTCCTTCGTAACCTGTTACTGTAACGCCATGACGACTAAGTGCATCATTCATTCCTAACCACTTGTTAGTAAAATGTTGACCTTCGTAACCATAGTAGTTATATAAGGCAAAGAAGATTGCATTTTGTGTATTATCAAATGTTTCAATATCATTAGTATTAATTTGACTCTTACCATAGATAAATAATGATTCTATATTACAAGATGCAAGAGCTGATACTAATCCAATACTTGATAAGGCTAATAAGCCTTTAGTTATATTACGCTTTTTCACAATTAACCTCCTCTTTACCATTAGGATATAATTTCTTTTCTCTTCTCATATATTGTTTCATCTTTATATAGTTAATGAATCTATCTTTATCAACCATATATACAAGTACTGCAAATACAGAGAAACCGTTTAGAAGAGATGAAACAGTTGATGTAAGTGCATTATCAAAGCCGTATGTATATAAACAAGTTGTACCGACAACTGCTAGTAACAAACCAACAATTTGATTTGAATATTTTGCAAGAATTCCACCTATAAAGATAGGTAAGAAGTTTTTAAATACAGTACCACTTGAGGCTAAGTTAACATTAATTGTAATACTAGATGTACCGCATGAAGACATAACTTGATATATTGCGATTAAAGCACCTGCGATTATAAATGAAACGATACAATGTGTTACTTCGTTAATTCCTGTATCTACACAGATTTTTTGATCATATACAAGTGCTAGTTTGTTATAACCGAAACGTGTATAACATAGGGCAAAAGCCATAACTAAGCATATAATGATTAAAAGAGGTATTAAAATTATAGGTTCTTGGAAGAAACTAGTTGTATGGCTTCCCATCGCAAGATTTACAGTACCTGTGCTACCTGTAGCTTCAGCTACAACTTTTGCAATACCTTCGTATACTAAACACATACCAAGGGATATTACGATAGGAGGTAATTTAGTAAATATTAATACAAGCGAATGAACAAATCCTAGGATCATACCAAACAAAATTGATAATGCAAGAAACGCAAATATATGTTCAATCGTATCTACTCCTGGGACGATTAAACTTGCGAATAAACAAGCAAGAACTCCTGTAGCACCAAGCGAGAAATCCATACGTCCTGAATTTAGGTTTGTATTAAGCGCTAGAGCCGCAATCAATGTCATTAACATTGTACGGGCCATAATCATAATGTTTGAAAAATTATCGAATGCAGAACCGATATTGAACAATCCGGTACCACTCATATTAGATAATGCGCTAGCAATTAATATCATTAATAATGGACAAAATAATGACCAAAATAAACGATTACTTTTTCTTTTGATTTGAGGATTATTAGTTAAACATTCATCTTTAAATTTTATAGGTTTATTGTAATTCATTATTGTATGCTACCTCCTGAAGCTAACATTTTTGTTCTTGTATCCCACATGTTTGCTAAAGAAACGATTATAAATACTATACCTTTAACCATGTAAGAATAAGATCCGACTTGAAATGTAGGTGTTGATATAGCCGCAAAGAATTCATCTAGGAATACGCTAAAGAATGCACCTATTATTGCACAACTTACTTTACTCTTAGCGCCTCCTGATGTAGTCATACCACCAAATACGATTGCTATTACTACATTAAGACCTACTTGAGATAATACAGTTGTTGCGCCGTACTTTGTACCACTCATCGAACAAGCAAAGATAAATCCACATATACCAAGACCGATACCAGAGATTGCAAATGAGATAATACCAGCTCTCATTAGATTAATACCATTAAATTTAGCTGCTACTTTATTAGCGCCGATAAACTTATTTCTTCTTCCGACTTTTGTATAATTAAATATTACAAAACATAAGATAAAGAATACTAATAAGAATATTGCATAAATCCATGGGGATGAAATCATACCATTATCTACATTAATTAATCCGCCGTACTCGTCTAAGATTGCTTCATGAATTGCAGATAATATATTCATCATTGTAAGTGTCATTACCATTACTGGTAAGTTTAACATAGTCGCAAGTATCGCATTAATAATACCAAGACCAGCACCTAAGATTACTGCTAAAAGTAGAGAAACAGCTAAATTATGTGTTGAATTATACGTTATAGCGGCTACTGTCGCACACATCAAACTAGCATTACCGAGCGACATATCAAATCCACCTTGTGAGTAGATAAAGACTGCACCTGTAGCTACAACTGCTACGAAAATACCATTGTTGATTACATCTGATAAGTCCCCGTTATAGCCGGTGATATTTTTTCCTATTACATAAGCGATAATAATTAATATCAACATAAATAACGGAACTAAATTTACATAAAATCTTTTTGAAGTTAATGTTTGTTTTAGATTGAATGTCGCATAATTTTCAAGACTTTTACTGCGAATTGAATCAAGCGGAGAAACTTTATCACACGCATTTGCAACGAGTTTTACAAGTTCTAGATGAAGATCAACCCTCTTCATTTTGATAAGGCGGATTGATTCAACATAATCTCTGTTTTCTTTTTTAATAGTTCTTTTACAAACTGTATTTATACCGATTGTTACATTCTTAAGTTCCGACTTCTCTAATGTTAAGTCTCTAGAAGCTAAACTTTTTTCTTTTTCGGCTTTAGCTAAATTAATAGTTTCATTGTGCTTGTTCTTTAAATCTAGTAATTCGGCTTTTATTTCTTCTTTTAATTTATTATCAAGAGCACTATATTCTCTTCTTAATTCTTTTACTAAAGCTTTTTCTTCATCTTTAGAATGCGTACTTTCTTTAAAAGATATTACTTTGTTCACTGTACTAGAACTAAAATAATTAAATCCAAAATTTTCCATATTTTCTCCTTTCTAAATCATATATTCAACGATTTGTTCTTGACTTAAATCTTTGTTTCGCATAAATTCTTTAGTGATCTTACCATCTTTCATAATAAGAATTCTATCTGACATTCCGATAAGTTCAGGTAATTCCTCACTAATCATAATTATTGATTTTCCCTCAAGTTTCATTTTATATAACAATTGATAAATAAATTGTTTAACACCAATATCTACACCACGAGTAGGGCAATCAAGTATTAAAATCTCGGAGTCATTCGCAATCCATTTAGCTAAGGAAACCTTTTGTTTATTACCACCACTTAATTTAGATACTAAGTCAGCACTTGAATTACATTTAATTTGTAAATCTTTTACTTCTTTATTTACTAATTTCTTTTCATCTGACTTTGATACAAATATATTAAGTTTGGCAATATTATTTATTGAAGCTATAGCAATGTTATCAAAAATATTACTCTTAAGTGATAAAGCCTCAACATCTCTGTTTTTAGGTAAATAACCTATCTTGCAGCTCATCGCAAATGATTCACTTCTTACTAATTTATCTAAGTTTTCTCCTGTTAGTACGTAACCACCTTCGATTTTAATATTGCCAAATAATGCTTTTCCTAATGTATGCATACCACACTCTGATAAGCCACCGATACCTAAAATTTCACCTTTATGAAGTTCTAGGTTTACATGTCTTAATTGACGTCCTTCGATACCATCAACCATCTTTAATACGACTTTGTCACTAACTTTAGAATCGTAGTCTGATCTATAATAATCACCTTTAAGCTCACGACCTATCATAAATTTCTTGATATCATCAGCTATAAACTCACCTTTTTCTTTATCAAGGTTAGCTACGATATTACCGTCTCTTAAAACTGTTAAGGTATCACATTTATCCATTAATTCTTCTAGATCATGTGAGATAAATAATACTGATTTACCTGCATTTTTAAGTTCTTCCATCTTTTTATATAATAGATTTCTACCTGTTTCAGATAATGCAGTAGTTGTTTCATCGACGATAAATATCTCAGGGTTTTTATTTAAACATTTGGCAATTTCAATTAGTTTTCTTTGTTGCATATCGTACCTTGCAGTAATCATCTTAGGGTCGATATCGTTTACTCCAATTTTAGCTAAGGCATAACCTGCATGACGTCTTAACTTCTTACCGTTAACAAACAAGCCAAATATTATATTTAAAGAAGTATCTTTAAACTTTTTAAATGTTTTACTCTCGTGAGGTTCTGTAATATCTTTAATCGCATTTTTGTATTTGTTTTTAAGAGCCTCAACGTCTCCTTTAAGCCAACTAGTATGAAGATATGTTTTACTATATAGACGTTTAATATCTTTTTTGTAATTAGTCTTTAAGACTTTTGTCTCATACTTAATGCGATAATCTTTAGTTTTTTGATCTACATCATCATCTTTGTGTTTTTCACTAACTT
>CAVGYR010000013.1:0-6815 GCA_963633325.1 uncultured Treponema sp. | reverse complement strand
ATATCTTTTCTTCTTTTACTTTGTTAGTTGAAATAAGTTTTTCTTTTAAATCTAAATATTCTTCTTTTAATTTTTCTTTATATTCTTTAAGTAAGTTTTTATTATCTTTAGTCTTTTCTAAGGCTTCTTTTCTTAACGCATCAAATTTATTAGTATCTAGGTCATATAAAGGGGAAAAGTTTTCAATTTTGCGTTCCTCAAAATAATTTTTTCCACTAAATTGTTTTAATTCACCTAAATAAATATTTTCAGCTACGCTAATAGGGGATATTGTTCCGTTCTCTTGGACAATTATACCAATTCCTTTACTAAGGGCATCAACTTGGCTTTTAGGTTCCCAAACTTCACCATGAAAATACATTGTTCCACTAGTTTTTTGATAAATTCCTGTCATTATCTGACTCATTGTCGATTTACCACTACCATTTTCACCAATAAATCCTCTAATCTCTCCAGGATATATTTCAATATCTACATCATTTAATGCGATTGTAGGTCCGAATTGTTTAACAATATGAGTTGCTCTAAAAATAGGTTCTTTCATATGACATTTGTATGAATTACTCATACGCTCCTTTCTTGCATATATTCTTTTTCTTTTGCAACTATATTTTATGTTTTTTCAAAATTTATGAAAACGCTTTTATTTTCTAATTTCAATCATAATTTTAATATTTTTGTGCTTTCAAGCGCTTTCATTTAGGTAAAAAATCTTAAAAATGTGTGGTTGCTATTGTTTGTTGCATTTTTTTAAAGTAAAATAATGATATGGAAAAAATAACTTATGAACTTTTCAAATTAGATAATAGTGTTCCTTTTAAAATCTTCATCTATAAACTTGGTGAACAAAAGCTTGAATGGCATAAAGATCTTGAATTAATTTACGTACTAGAAGGAAGTGCGGAAATAACAATAGATTCCATTACATATCATGCTAAAGCCGAAGATATTATATTAATTAATTTGTATGAGCCTCATGAAATTAAAGGTAACAACGTTGTATTTTTATCTCTTCTTATTGATCTTGAAAAACTAGGAGTTACAAGTGAAGAGATGGAAAATCTTGAATTTATGTGTAATTCTACGACAGTAGAGGACAAGTCCGCTTATAAAAAAATAAAGGTACTTATTGCATCCATCATAAATTACAATCTTAAATATGAAGAAAACTCTAAGTACGCGAATATTTCGATAATCTATTCTTTATTTGCGGAATTCATGAATAAATACCGTGTTATTTCAAACACAAAAAAAGTTTTGCCTAACAAAAGTCAAGCAAAACTTAGAGAGATTGTTAAATATATTAATGAAAATTATAATAAAGTATTAACTCTTAAAGATTTATCTGAAAAATTTAATTTAACTGTTCCTTATATTTCTTCTTTCTTTGATAAATATTTTGGTCAAAACTTTCAAGATTATTATGATGAACTAAGAATTAATAAATCCATTTCAACTCTTCTTGAAAATAAATATACACTTGATGATATGGCCACATTATTTGGCTTTAGTGATCAAAGAGGTTATGTTCGTGCATTCAAAAAATTTTATAATCAAACCCCTAGTGAATATAAAAAGAACAATCTAGATGGTGCAAAAAACAATGCAAAATTTTTAACCGAGTTTGAAACTAATAAATATTTAGACAAATTACTTAAAAATAATGATGAAAAATACCATTTACCATTTAAGAAACACAGAAATAGTGTTTTAAAAGATATATCTTGTGATTATTCAGTCTCTAAAACTCAAAATAAAACTTATCTCAACTTTTTCTCTGTTGCGCACGCAAAAGATTTCTTTAATGCCTACATTAGACAAATGATTGAAGAAACATTAAAAGAAATACCTTTTAAATATGTTAAATTCCATGGAATTTTAGATGACTCGATGCATGTAATAAAGAAAAGACAAGATACTTATACTTATTCTTTTGTTTACGTAGACATGGTTTTTGACTACATTATATCACTAAATATCAAGCCTTTAATTGAGCTTGGCTTTATGCCGAGTACTCTTGCGAAAGACAAAACCCCTTATGATAATGGTTCAATTATATCTGAACCTTTAAACGAGATTTTATACTTAAATTTAATTGAAGTTTTTGTTAAACATTTAATCTCAAGGTATGGTAGATCAACAGTTAGTTCTTGGCCTTTTACATTTTGGAATGCGCCGGACACCACAAAATACGCCTACGGGTTTGAAGATGATAATGTATTCTTTAGATTATATAAAGCTGTGTTTAACAAGATTAAATCGATAGATAATTCGATTGAAGTAGGCTCTCCTTCATTACTGCCTTTGTGTAAGGAATTAATTGCCTGGGATAAAAATTTCTTGAATTTTTGTATGAGAAACGATTGTTACCCAAATTTTTTAATAGTTCATTATTACGAGAACAACTTTAAAAATTTCTTCACGCAAACTTCTAAAGAACAATTTCCTACTGAAAGTGATAATTTTAAGCAATTTATTGATTTAGTTAAATCTAAAGATTTCTATTATGGCTCAAAGGTTTATTTAACAGAATTTAATTTTACAACTAGTCATAGAAATTTGTTATCTGATACATTATTCAATTCTTGTTATATAACAAAATCAATAGTAGAAAATATCGATAGATTAGACTCTTTTGGGCATTGGTATCTAACTGATTTAATAGATGAAACACAGTTGCATGAAAACTTCTTACATGGTGGACTTGGATTTTTCACGATTGATGGTATTAAAAAGCCATCCTTCTATGCTTATCAATTTTTATCTAAATTAGGTAGTGAAATTATTTATAAAAATGAAGGAATTATCATAACTAAAGAAAATAATAAGATTATTATATTGATGTACAATTATGAACATTTTTCTTCTTTATATGCGGAAGGTGAATATTTCAATTTAAGTATTAACAATAGATATATTCCTTTTGCGGAAAACAAAGATATTGTATTCAATATGAGGATTAGCAATTTAAAATATAAACATGCAAAAATCAAATCCACTTCTATAAATCACGAAACTGGATCAGTTTATGATATTTCTACGCATTTAGGTATTCAAGGAATCCCTGACGCAGAACAAGTAGAAATGTTAAAGAATTTGACACGTCCCGCCTCAAAATATTTAGAATGTGAATTAGAACGTAATGAATTATTATTAACAACAACAATTAATCCTCTTGAAGTTAAACTTATTGAAATAACACTAAAATAAACAAAACACCGATTGAAATTAATCAATCGGTATTTTTATTTAGGCTACTAAATTGTTAAGAGTATCAGTTAATGTATAATCTTTTTTCGTATTGTTATAGTAGTGATCTGTTCTCTTACCAAAAAATGACTTTGTATAATAAGCTAATAATTTAGATAAATCATATTTGCAATCATGTGCATAGAAAGTAATTTCACCTGTTCTATTATTTGTTTCCATATAGAAGGCATCTGTAGCTATCGTTGTCACATTATCTCCTAAATAAACACTAGTAACAGAAGTATTTTTGAATGCATCTGATTCAATAGCAGTTACAAAATTAGAGATAAGCACAGTTTTTATAGATTTTCCTAAGAATGCAGAGTTAGAAATTGTATCAATTTGGTATCCATCTACATATATAGGAATAATTATAGTATCAACTGTACCGTTAAATCCTGTAATTGAATTTTCGCTTGATACAAATAAACTACTATTAGTTGAATAATAAGGATATAAAGTTGTAGTAGTTGTAATATTCTTTATATTTTCAACTAGGGCAGTATTTTCAAGTAGAGAACTAGTGAACCATGCATTAACTTCAAAATTACCATATGAATATGTAGGTAATGATTCCAATGTAGTACCATTTAGAACTAAATATGCGATAGGATTTGTACCAATGAACTTTTCATTAACATCTAAATCAATCTTATAATAATCACTAAGATTTGTATTAGTATATAATCTTACGTCATAAATTGCAGATTCATCTACGATAGTCATATTATCCACATAAGGAGTTAATATGTTTTGATATGTTGTAGATTCATAAATACAATAATATGTTTCATTAGTATCTATATAATATGTTGAACCAATACTATCAAGTAAATTAATTTCCGTTAAAACATCATTAATATATACTTTAAATGTTAAATCAAATTTTTCCCATTTAGCATACAATGTGTAATCAGCTCTAGGCATAGTTTCATAGTTAAATAGGTATTTATCTTCTAATGACTCGTCACTATACCAACCGACGAATTTATAATACTCGCCGTCTACTAACATAGTTTTGCTAAAGTCAGGGTAAACAATTGTATCTTTGTATTTATAAGTTTGACTAAGATCGCTTATATCTTGGTTAAATTTATATAAAATGTTGTAAGTTATATCACTAGCCTTTTCCCAATTAGAGTCACGAGCTGTATATAATTCATCCATTCCGTATTTATAACTATTAATATAAGTAATAGCTTCATCTACATTAACTGTACCTAAAATATCTACAAGTTCAGTATCGTATGTGCTTATTGCAAGTTTTAAAGCTGATAGACTTATATCAACATTTAAACTTAATTTAGAAAGATAATTCTTATCATCAATTGTAGTTGTACCTATAGTTAATGTTAAATCTTTTAAATCACTATTTCCTGTAAGTTCAGATAGAGATAATGTTAATGTACATGTGTCATCAGATGACTCATAACCTTTAACCAATTTAGCTAAATCAATAGTTCTATTACCTTCTCCTACATTACCCTTAATTGAATTAATGATATCATCAGAGAAACCAATACCTTCTTTTAAGAAGTAATAATAGAAATCATTTAAGAATGAATCAACGGAAGTCATTAACTTCTTTTCATAAGTTTGTTTAGAACTTGCAAATCGAGAAATTTGTTCGGTTCTATATAAATATACATTTGAGTTTGAAATATAGAATGTAAGGTTACGGCTAGATCCACCTTCAGTATCTCCAAACTTATAAGGTACATCGTTGTTCACACCTACGATAACAGGAATATCGTAAAGTTTAACTATTATAGTAGGAACCTTATTATTTAATTTAACAATAACTTCATATTTTATAGTCTCATTAATATTAATGCCAATAACAGTCATCTTAACTTTAACACTTCCTGTAATATGGAAGTCATCTAACATGGCTGTATTTAAGAATGCGCCGACAAGATTATTTATACTTGAAATATCGATATAAGTTTTATCTTCAAGTGTAATATCAAAATCTTCATCGATAAGTTTTAAATTAACATCGAACTTTTCCACTGTTTCATTGTTCTTTGAATAAATATTATTAATTACTAAATTATCAAATGAACCGTTATTATTCTTGTTGAATATTACCTCTAAGTCTTCACTTGAACCAAATAGCTTACTGCCGTTTAGTGTTAAACCAATACTATCATTCTTAGAAATTAAGCTTACGATATAATCGCTTAGAACTAAATTCTTAACCTCTTTGTCTTGGATTAATAATCCTAAGTTATCTTTACTTAAAGAATCAATTGAGCCAAATTTATCAATGAATGGAATATTTAAGCCAAGTGTTTGCGAAACAGTACCACATACTGTAAGTGCATCTTTTAGAGACATCTTTAAGTTCAAGAAGTCATGTGTTGTGTCACTGCGTTTTGCAAATTTAACAGATGCATAAATATAGTTATCGATTATAGAGAAATCAACAGTATAATCATGATCAACATCATTTTGAGTTAAAATATCTAAATTAGCTTTTAAGTTAATAGAGCCATCTTCTTTAACAATAATGTATAAATTTGCATTAACTTTATAACGGATAACACCATTAGTAATAATATCGGTACTAAATACTAGATTGAATTTTTTCTTCTTAGCTGTATTTAGTAAATCTTTTACAAAATCAACAATATTAGTTAATCCGTTATAACCAA
Source organism: uncultured Treponema sp. (assembly GCA_963633325.1). Lineage (GTDB taxonomy): Bacteria > Bacillota_I > Bacilli_A > Acholeplasmatales > Anaeroplasmataceae > JAEELC01. Next base: position 909 of record CAVGYR010000013.1, on the reverse strand, counting down.
TTTCGTTTCCAGTTAAAGTTTTATATTCATAATTATCGTTTAATGTTAGAGCAATGTCTCTAATAGTTATATCTTTAATAGATAAATCATTAACTGTTAAACTTAAACCTTTTGATGTATTATCAATATTCAATTCAAGATTTGATAAATCTTCATATAGACTAGATAAATCTAAACCTATAGTTAATTTGTTTTCATTAATTACAAGGTTCATCTTATCTAATATTGAATTAATATCAATATTAGTTTCAGTATTTAAATTTAAGTCAAATGATTCATTAATATACTTGATTAACGAACTTATTTCATCCTTAGTTAATTTAACAAGAATGTTACCATAATTTAAATTCAACTCATTATTTGCGTAAGTGAAATAAATATCATTTACAGTACCTAAAGCCTCAACTAAGATGTGACCATAAACTATAAGTTGTTTAATATCAATATTAATATTAGCCGAAACTTTAATATCATTTTCTTTTACAACTAAAGCACATGATAGATCAAGATGTAACAAACCTTTTTCAAATAAAGACTTGTTATCTTTTATAATATTAAATAAATATTTAGTTTCAGTCGCATTATAACTAACTTCAGGAATACTTATTTCTTTTTTGCTTGTTGGCTTAATACTAATACCAAGTTCAGTTACTTTAATATCATTATAACTTAATTGTGTATTAATTTGTGCAGAACTTTCACTTGTTTCAATAACTAAATTATCAATAACATTTTTAATTGTCTTTGAAATTTTAGCTGTATCAATAGTTATTGATTCATTGCCTAATGCTAAATCTTTAATTTCAAATGTTTTATTAAATATTGTTACATATAATGACTCATCTTTATATAAACAATAAACATTTACATTTCGTGAATGAACATTTAATTTACCATTAAATTCAATAT
>CAVGYR010000012.1:0-24117 GCA_963633325.1 uncultured Treponema sp. | reverse complement strand
GCTTTAAATCCAAATAATGCAAAACTAAGTATGGTAAATGTTGATAAAAATTTTAATTTCATACAAAACACCTCTTTTTATTATTATATTTCAATTAAAATAACATTTCAAACAAAAATACAAAATTATACTTATGAAAACGCTTTCGTTTAAATTTAAATATAAAAATGAGATATTATTCATAGTGTTTTATAAAAATATTTTGACACATGTAAGAATATGATATATAATATTAGTAGGAATAAGAATGATTCCTAAAAAGGATAAATATGAAAAAAAACAAGAAGGATATACTTAATTTAATACAAATGTCAGAGAAACATTTAACTGCGGATGAAATTTATACTCAAATTAAAAAAATAAATCCTAAGATATCTTTATCAACTACTTATAGAAATTTAGGTTTATTAGTCGATGAAGGTTTGATTAGAAAATATGATATCGGTGGTTCACATTTAGTCTATGATAAAAGATTATATGATCACGCTCATGCGGTTGATGAAGAAGGACATGTTATAGACATAATAGATGAATCGATTGGTAAATATTTAAATAAGTATGTAAATGGCGATATCTTGTCTTATGATATAGTTATCCATTATAAAAAGAGGTAAAAAAACATGAAGGATTTAAAAGGAACTCAAACTGAAAAAAATTTACAAACTGCATTTGCTGGCGAATCTCAAGCTAGAAATAAGTATACTTATTTTGCATCTGTAGCTAAAAAAGAAGGCTATGAACAAATTGCGGCTATCTTTGAAGAAACAGCACTAAATGAAAAAGAACATGCAAAAATGTGGTTTAAGTATTTAGGCGGAATTGGTAATACTAAGGAAAACTTAAAGGCTGCTGCTGAAGGCGAGAATTTTGAATATACTGACATGTATAAAGAATTTGCGGAAGTAGCTGAAAAAGAAGGATTCCCTGAGTTAGCTTATAAGTTTAGAGCCGTTGGCGAAATTGAACACCATCATGAACAAAGATATTTAGCTTTACTTGAAAATATCAATATGCAAAAGGTATTTGAAAAGAGTGAAGAAAAGATGTGGAAGTGCAGAAACTGCGGTCACCTTGTAATTGGTAAGGAAGCACCTAAAGTTTGTCCTGTATGTAATCACCCACAAAGTTATTTTGAAGTTAATGAACAAAATTACTAATTTATGCAATCTAGCATTTTGCTAGATTGTTTTTTTATTCATATTATAGTAAAATTTAACAAAGAAAGAAGTGATTTTATGAAAGAAAGTACTATTTTATCTCGTTTAGGTGCCTATATCGTAGATATTTTTATCGTTGGTTTTGTAATATTCTTAATTACTAAAATTGTTACATCTGTGGTAAAATTACCTGAATTTAGCACTGATATAATAAATACAATGCCAAGTAATGTTAAAGATGTTTATGATGCATTAAAGGCTAGTAATGGTTCCGTTTCCTTTACAGACTTATATTTAGAATGTTATATGAAGGGTGGAGAAATCCAAAAAGACTTCTTAAGTTGGTTAACAACTTCAGATGTTTCATCATATTATTCAGAACTTCAATCAAAAACATGGACAATACTTTCCTTAGAGATTATTACATCTTTACTATTATATGCGCTTTATTTTGTTGTACTTCCATGTTTTTGGGATAAACAAACAGTTGGAAGATTGTTACTTAAAGTAAAAGTTGTTAAATTAGATGATTCTGCATGTTCATGGGGACAATTCTTAACTCGTGATATTATTGGTTCTTACGTTTTACAAATATTAAATGTTTGTTGCGGACTACATTTAATATTAAATATCATATTTGTTTTATCAAGAAATAAAACTTTAGGTGATATGATTTCAGGAACACATTTAGTAAGTACTAATCAAGTTGAAAGTGATATAGTTGAGAAGAGTAATACTACATTCGTTCGTCCTGAAAGAGTAAGTGACGATGACATTGAAATTATTGTAGATGATAAGAATGATTAAATATTTTTTAATCACAAAAAATAAGGATTTAAATATTAATGATTTCCGCTTTTTTCTAAATACATTTCTAACTGTTATAGATATTAAAGATTATGATGTTTTTTCATCGATTATTTATGAAACATCAGATGATTCAAATATTAATGAAGCACTCTCTTCATATTATTTTGATAGCAATCTTAATTTTAGAATTTATATTGGTGAATGTTTAAAGGAAGAAGATTATAATAGCGATATTAACTTTTTGCATGATACATTCAACAACAATCTAAAAGAGATTATTTATGACAAAAAGAAATTTGTTTTAGAACTTATAACAAGAAAAATTAATATTAATCCTAGTTTTGTTTTAAAAGAATTTGTTAATGATTATTCGATGTGTGAAATCTTAAATGCGTTCTTTTTAAATAATTTAAATGTAGTACAAACAAGTAAAGCAATTTATTTACATAGAAATACGTTGATAAATAAATTAGATAGATTTAAAGAAAAAACAGGATATGATCCTAGAATTTTCTTAGATGCGTTTGTACTATACAATATTTTAACTAATTAAAGGAGTAAATATGAGTGAATATTTTGTTGATATTATTGTAAGTTTTATCAATGTTTTTATAAATTGTTATCTTATCTATTGGATTGTAAGTTTATTTAGAAGTGTTAAAGGCCCTAAGGTTGCATTTATATTAATCACAATTGATGTTTGTTTACAATTAATAAGCCCAATAAGAACTATCATTGATTTATCTTCTTCTGTAGAAGAACTAAGAAAAAATGGTTATGAAATAACAAACGAATATATAACTGAAGTCATAATTATTTGTGTATGTTCAATTCTTGTCGTTTTATCTGCTTATTTAATATTCCTATATTTATTTTATTTCAGGAATTTTGTCTTCAAATCAGCACGTGCTAAAAAATTTGAGCGTGAATACAGTGGTAAAGGTAAAGTTTTAACTATTATCAGCCGATTTTTCCTTATTGTTTTTGGCCTAAGTTTTATAGTAGGTTCAATTATTTTATTTGTTACAAATAATGATAAATATGTTGTTTATTTAGGCTTACTATTTCTTGTTATTGGTTTATTTCTTACATATCTATTCATTAAATCATTCATTGGACTTAAAAACAGTGTTCACACACGTACAAACCAAGAAAAGATTAATAAATATTATTTCATAATTATTAGTGATTATAAGACATATTTATTTGAAAATAATGGCGATGTTTCTTTTAAAGAAGCTTTAAATGGTTTTGACGATTTATATTATGTAGATGAATTTGGTATTATTAAAGGCGTTGACAAAAGAATTGTTTATGGTTTAAAAATATCCCAAATAAGCGAAGGTGATTTAGCTAAATTAAATATGAATAGAGTTTATGATGATAAATTACTTTCAGTACTTAGCGCCTTAGATAAAGTACATCAAAAAGTAATTACTGTTGATGAATATTATAATATTATAAGCGTAGAAAACAGGTAGTAGATTATTTCTACTACTTTTTTTGAGCAAATTTTTCCACCAATATATCTTTAAAAGAATATGATTATTATAGAGGTATAAATATGGATAGATATTTAAGTGAATTCAAACCATTTCGTGATGGAGTACGTAATGACGGAAAAATTATAAGTGAAGCCATTAAAGAATGTGCTAAAAACAACGATCGACTTATTATTGAAGCTGGTTGTTATAAATGCGGTACTATATTTTTGTGTGACTTTACAAATATATATTTATCGTTTGGTACAATAATTAAATTAAGTGATAACGACGACGACTTTTATTCGTTTGATTCGGGGAATAAAGTTATTACAAGAAATACCTGGGAAGATTGTTTTTATAATGGTAAACCTTCAAAATATTTTATATTTGGTCTTGGCCTAAAGAATATTAAGATAGATGGTTTAGGCACTATTGATGGATCTGAAGAACAATTTTATGGGAAAGTGACAGAACATCATATTGAAGGCAAGGTGTACCCACGCACACCACTTATTTATTTAGAAGATTGTAAAAATGTTACTTTAACTAATGTTACACTTGAGCGTAGTGCCTTTTGGACAGTGCATTTAGTAGGTTGCGATACTGTATTAATTGATTCTATTAAGATTAATAATAATCCGATTTTCACTAATAGTGATGGAATTGACCCTGATCATTCTAAACACGTTAAAATCAAAAACTGTTTTATAAGTTGTGCTGATGATTGTATAGTATTAAAAACTACTAATTATTCTTCAAAATATGGCGCATTAGAAGATTTAGAAATATCAAATTGTATTTTAAAAAGCACTTGTGCAGCAATTAAAATCGGTACTGAATCCTTTAATGATTTTAAAGACATTTATGTACATGATGTAGATATTATAGACACAAATAGAGGAATATCTATTATGTTAAGAGACGGTGGATCGTTGTATAATTTTAAATGTGAAAACATTAAAATAAATTCGCATCTAGTTTCGCCTCTTCATTGGTGGGGTAGAGCAGAGCCTATTTCAATAACTAACATTAAAAGGCAAGAGTCTTCTCGTCTTGGTAAAATAGATAATGTTTTATTTAAAGATATTTATGCAAGCTCAGAAAACGGTATAACAATAATTGGGGAAAACTTAGGATATATTAAGTTTGATAATGTATCATTAAATATTAGTAATAAGACAAATTGGCCTAAGAAAGACTTAGATTTACGCCCTAGTGTATTTAATGTAGTAGAAGGAGTATTCCACGAATTATACATTAAAGGAAATCCTAAGTTAGAACTTGTTAATACTAAATTTAGTGATTTCTTAAAAGAAGAATTATAAAAAAATGTGCATTTTGCACATTTATTTTTTTATTAGAATTCTTTATAATTATAGCGTATTATGGAGGTAGTTTATGGCTACATTAAGTTTAAGACATATTAACAAAATTTATCCTAATGGTAACCAAGCTGTATTCGATTTCAATCTTGAAATTGATAACAACGATTTCGTTTGTTTCGTAGGACCATCAGGATGTGGTAAGACAACAACATTACGTATGGTTGCTGGTCTTGAAGATATTTCAAGTGGTGATTTATTTATCGATGGAATTCGTGTAAATGATGTTCCTTCTCGTGATAGAGATATTGCGATGTGCTTCCAATCATATGCTTTATATCCTCATATGAGCGTATATGATAATCTAGCATTCGGTTTACGTTTAAGAAAAATTGATAGACGTGAAATCAACCACCGTGTACGTGAAGCTTCACATATTCTAGGCCTAGACCCATATTTAAAGAGAAAACCAAGAGATTTATCAGGAGGTCAACAACAACGTGTTGCCTTAGGTAGAGCTATTGTACGTCATGCACGTGTATTCTTAATGGATGAACCTTTATCAAACCTAGATGCTAAATTACGTGTATCTACTCGTGGTGAATTAATTAAATTACACAAGAGATTAAATGCGACTACAATTTACGTTACACACGACCAAATCGAAGCTATGACAATGGCAACTAAGATTGTCGTAATGAAATTAGGACGTATTCAACAAGTAGGAAAACCAAAAGAAGTTTATGATCACCCAGCTAACATATTCGTTGGTGGATTCATTGGTACACCTCCTATGAACTTTATTCATGGTGTAGTTGATGAAAAGGGTACATTTACTGCTAAAGACGGTACAAAGATTGAAGTGCCACAAGGAAAAGTTGATTTAATCAAAGAAAAAGGCTATATCAATAAAGAAATTTATTTAGGTATCCGTCCTGAAGATATTCATGATGAATCAGAACCTATCTTATTTGAAACATATCCTAATGCAGTAGTTGAGTGCAAAGTTAAGATCAGCGAATTATTAGGTAGTGAAACAAATATTTATACTGAAGTTTCAGGTGATGCAGTAATTGCGGCTGTTCCTTCTCGTAGTGATTTATCATTTGACTCAGTTGTTAAGCTAGTATTTGATATGAACAAGTGCCATTTCTTCGATGTTGAATCAGAAATGAACTTAGAATTATTACCAAAGGTTGAATAATTTTAAAATAAACTGTATTAATTAAATTTGTAAAAGTTTAATTTTTACAGTTTTTTATTTTGGCAAAAAGAAAAAAGGAGTCTAAGCTCCTTTTTGTATTTCTTTTTTAGTAGGTATACCATTGATTCTTTTCCATCTGCCAAGCAAGAAACATGTGACACAACAAACCATACCAACAGCCCATCCGATAGGCCATGAGAAGAAGATTCCTTTATAGCCAAAACTATAAGATAGTGCATAAGATAATATAATTCTAAGTACTAAATCCGCAACAGTTCCGATCATAAAACCTATCATATCTTTTGAACCTTTTAAGATACCATCAAAAGGCATCTTTATACCTAAAATAATGAAGAATGGCGCAACAATATAAATAAATGAAGTACCGTATTTAATCGCATCTTCGCTTGCGTCTGAGTTCATAAATATCTTAAGTGTTAAGTGTGGTGTTAGTACTAATATAAGAGACATAAAAATGCCGAATGCTACATTAATAATTAAACTACTCTTAAGAGCTGTATATACTCTTTCGCTTTTACCTGCACCAATATTTTGACTTGTAAAGTTAGATACTGCATTAGAATAAGCTGTAAAGATATTAACTATAACGTAACATAACTTATAAGAAGCACCGTATCCGGCGATAAGGTCGGAACCGTACGAGTTAATGTTCTTTTGAATGAAGAAATTTCCTAAAGAAATAGCACTACCTTGAATAATAGAAGGAATAGCTATTGTCTGTATATTGTTTAACATTTTAAAGTTAAATATATTAGCTTTTTCCTCGGTTTTAAGATTCTTTCTAATATCTCTAATCAAGAATATTAGTGAACAAATCATCGCGATACCCTGAGCTATAAATGTGCCAAGTGCTAAACCCATAACCTTCATGTTACAAGGGCCTACAAATATAATATCAAGCACGACGTTTAAAACGGTTGAGAAAGCTAGGAAATATAGTGGAGTTTTACTATTACCAAGACTTTGGAATATACAAGTAATTACGTTGTATAAGAAAGTAAATAATAAACCACCACAATAGAAACGTAAATAAATTGCCGAATCAGAGAAAATATTTTCTGGTGTCTCAATAAGCTTTAATGATAGGTCAGTTATACCCATACCAATAAGCGAAACTATAATTGCAATAAATGCAGTAAATATTAGCGAGGTATATATACTAGTTTTGGTATCTTTATAGTTCTTTTCACCAAAATACCTCGAAACGATAACGCCACTACCTACACCAAGTCCGGTCGCAATCGCTAAATAAATCATAGTAATAGGATAAGATGCGGAAACACTTGCGAGTGCATTTGAATCTATCATATTACCTGCAATAGAACTATCCGCAATGTTATAAATTTGTTGTAATGTAACTGATAAAATCATTGGGATAGCGAACAATATGAGGCTCTTCGTAGGGGAGCCTTGACTCAAGTCTTTTGTTTTCATATAATCACCCGCAAGAATTATACTCTTCTAGGGACCGTTATTCAAATAATATGATAATATTCTTTTAAATTTCACAATATGTGTTTTATTTATGTTATTATATAGTAGGTGATTTATATGGATTTCAAAGAATTAGAAGAAGAGAATAAAAAATTAAAACGAATTATTCAAAATATTGATATGTATCAGGAACAAAAACTGCGCCGCACTTTTGGTACAATTGAAAATGAAGAAGTTATTGCGCTTGCTAAAGATAAATTAATGACAAGCCCTGTTTTAAGAGAAAAGATATTTACCGCGTTAGGGCGTGATTTTATTAATGATGATTTTACATTCTCAATACTTATTCACGGTACACTTATAGGAAATTATTTATTTAGCTTTAATATGTATAATAAACCTGCGGAAGAAATATCAAAGGATGAATTGTTTATAAACTCTCTTGCAAGCAATGCGGCTATGCAAATAATTTTATTATCTGAATCTTATGAATCTATGCCATATTCTCGTATTTTCTATTCGCCTATTGTTTCTACTTTGTATTCGATATCCGATTTAATCGAAAAAAGAATTATTAACCACGTAGACGATCAAAATATTATTAATAAACATCAAAGTAAAGTGATTTTAAATCTATTACCTTATATAAGTGAGGCAATAAATTCTCTTGAATCAACTATTGTTTTGTTCACTCGTAAATCCTACACGCAAGCCGCTATTGCGATGCGTACACTTATTGAACAATTTATAATTATTGCGACTCTTGCTCATTACCCTAATACAATTGAAAAATTCTTGTTCCATAATGAACTAAAGGTGAAAGAAGAATTAGATCCTCGAAAGTTTAGAAAAGAAATCGATGAATATTTGATTAGTCAAGAAATAAATCCTGAAAATTTAACTTTAAGATCTAAATATATAGATTATGGTTGGATGGATCAAATTGAAGAGTTTAAAAGTGATAAATCAAAGAAGATGTATAAACCTAAAACTATGGCACGTTTGATTGGCTTAGATAATTATTACGAGTGGTATGCGGATTTATCAAATTATGTACATTCTAATTTCTTATATTTAAAAATAGATTGGAATAAATTTTTAAATGTACAAATTGGCCGCCTAGCAGATATTGTTTTAAAGTTCTTAGATTTATATAAATGGTTAACTAATTACGATTTCGTATATAAAAATATTGATATTTTAAATTATTTGAATGACTTAACTAAAGCATTTAACATATTGATGAATAAAACAAATTATAGTTTTGATTTATCTAAATAAAAATTTAAACCTAGATTAATTTTCTTTTAATCTAGGCTTTTTATATGCAATGTATTTAATTAATCATGTGAATTTAGATAAGCTTTTTTTATGTCTTGAGGGAGATGATCAGGAATCAATGATTTAACTGCTTCTTCACTATTTAATTCAATGGTTTTCGAATAATACCATGATTTGAATTTTAACATATCTAAGGTTTTGTTTAATTGTTTTATTTCATTTTCTACTTTAGTCTTTTGTTCAAGAATTAGATCATAACGATTATTATATGTTTTAGCTCCTTCAGCACACCAAGACATAAATTGTTTTATATCTTTGATTTCAAGACCAGATTTTTTTAGACATTCGATTACTCTCAAGGCTTCAATCTCACTATCAGAAAATTTGCGAATTCCAGATTCTCTTTTAAGATTTATAAATAAACCTTCTTTATCATAATAACGTAGCGTTGAAATTGGAATGTTAAACATTTTTGATACTTCACCTATTGTATACATATAAATACCTCCAAATTTATAAAATAGTTCTTGACCTAAAGTTAAGTTTAGGAATTATACTTATTATAGAACATGAAACATCATGTTTCAAGGTAAAAATGGAGGTAAATTATAATGGATAAACCATATATTATTTGTCATATGATGGCATCTCTAGACGGTAGAATAGATTGTGCTATGACTGAACAATTAAAAGGGGTTGAGGAATATTATAAAACTTTAGATTCGTTTGATGCCAAAACACGAGTAACAGGGCGTGTTACAGCTGAACTTGAAATGGCTAAGCCTGGTAAGTTTTCTAGTAGGACATTTACAAAATTAAATAAAGAATCGATTTTTAATGCAATACAAGCTGATGGGTACGAAGTGATAATTGATACACATGGCACTTTATTATGGGATAACTATAATGGGGTTCAACCATTACTTATTGTAACTAGTGAGAATGTAAGTAAAGAATATTTAGATTATTTGAAAGATAATAATATTTCATGGATATCTACAGGAAAAGATAGTATTGATTTGAAGCGTGCTTGTGAAATACTTAGAAAAGATTTTTTGGTTAAAAGGATGCTTCTTGTAGGCGGCGGACACATAAATGGTGCTTTTCTTAAAGAAGGACTTATTGATGAAGTTAGTATTTTGATTGGTACAGGAATTGACGGTAGGGATGGAATGTGTTCTGTGTTTGACGGGCTTGAAAAGAATAGTAAAGTTATAAATCTTAGCCTAGAAGAAGTGAAAACTTATCATAGCGAATCAGTTTGGCTTAAATATAAAGTTTGTCAATGTGAGAGGTAGTAATTATGAAAATAGAAAATGAAGAAATTTTTGAAAAATATAATATCTTTGGTAAAGGTAAAGAAAATAGTGCATATGCTAAATATTTTACAGGTACGTCCTTTTTAAATCCACTTAACGGATCTAAAGATAGTCTTACATTATATAATGTAACATTTGAACCAGGATGTCGTAATAACTATCATATTCATCATGCAAAAAGCGGCGGAGGTCAAATCATTATTTGTGTTGCTGGTGAAGGATGGTACCAAGAAGAAGGAAAAGAAGCAGTAAGTCTTGAACCTGGTACTGTCATTACAGTTTTACCAAATGTTAAGCATTGGCATGGCGCAAAAAAGGATAGTTGGTTTTCACACATTGCACTTGAAGTGCCTGGTGAAGAATGTGAAAACGAATGGTGTGAGAGCGTAAGCGAAGAAGAATATAATAAATTAAAGTAAAATTGGTAAATTACATAAAAAAATAACACTTTTAAAGTGTTATTTTTTTTTGAAAAATTTATACCCAACTTCCTTAGGGCTATATTCAAGAAGGGAAGCCATGAATTTTTCGTTTTCGCTCATATTAGCTTCATCAATATATTTACCTATGAATTCAACATCTAGATTATCTAAAGATACAAATTCATTATTAATTTTTTTAGTAAAAACTGTATTACCAAATAATATTTTTTTAACAATTTCTTTAGAGTTGAAGTCTAATACAAATAAATTTGGTTCAAGTCCTGATTCAAAATTTTTAGGATTTGATAAAACAATAATATTGCGTTTTCTAAATTCATCATTTATATCAATTTCTTCATACAAAGAACCTAGATATAATTTAAAACTATCATCATTTGGTTCAATAGTCTCTAAAAACATATTATTTCCAGTTCTTTTAATAGCTACTTCGATCATAATATCACCTTTAGTATTTTAGCATAAATAAATTGTAGTGAAAACATTATCATTTAAATGAAAACGTATTCATTTAAATTTTTCTTGATTTAATTTTTAATTAGTATAAAATATCTTAAGGTTGAAAAACCTAAACTAAAAAAAGGAGGAAATTGATGGATTCAAGAAAAACAGAAAAGGCAAAAAAAGGATTATTCGCAGCTGTTGTAACTAATTTAGTTGAAGCACTTGTATATTCTAGAGTAGACGAATAATTTGGAATTAAAATTAATGGAATAGAACGGAACGAATTAGAAAGCCTAACGTAAATTGAAATACTCAGGTCAATTTACCATGTTATGTAACTGAGCGAAACTAAAAATATTTATATATAAATTAAATTTATAAAAAGTGATGAATTCACTATAAAAAGTGGTATTAATTGTATTTGGCAGTTAATACTTTTTTTATACATAAATTTAATTAATTCTACTAAGTTTAATCTTTCTAAGATATAATAAGATTATAGATGAGGTATAAGTATGATAAAAGTATTATTTGTATGTCACGGAAATATATGTAGATCTCCTATGGCAGAATTTATGTTTAAAGACATGTTAAAGCGTGAAGGATTAGAAGATAAATTTATAGTTGAATCACGTGCTACTTCAAGTGAAGAAATCTATAATGGCATCGGTAATAAAGTGCATCCTTTAGCTCAAAGAGAATTAGCTAAACATAATATATATTGTCCTGATAAGCGTGCTATACAATTAACGTTAGAAGACTACAATAACTTTGATTATATTTTAGCTGCAGATAGTTATAACATTAAAAATATTTTAAGACTTATAGGAAAAGATCCTCAAAACAAAGTTAAATTATTATTAGAATACGGTACATATGTAAGAGATATAAGCGACCCTTATTACACCGGAGATTTTAAACAAACATATGATGATATTTTAGAAGGATTAAATGGATTTTTAACATATTTAAAAAGCACAAATATAATTATTTAAACACTGTAGAAAATTCCAAACACTGCTTGGAAAATTAAGTTAGTCTAGTTATTTAATACGAATGATTTAAAAAAGATGATGAATAATCACCATCTTTTTTTTAATACGACTATTTATTTTTAATAGAATTTTTTTGATTTATGAATATGTTCACTAATCAATACCTATTATTTAACTTTTATCTTCAAGTGCATCAATATTCTTTAAAAATAACTTATAAGGAATCTTTTTAGAAAAAGTTTTCCCATTTTTATCTTTTCCACTTACTCCGCCATTTCTAGCTAAATCATATTCGTAAGTGTCACCTATTGAATTTGTACATGATACTTTAAAGTGATGAATATAATAAATTTCAAATGAACCATCTTTATGATTTTTAGTAGATTCAGTTGTATTTGTATATTCATATTTTTTTTGCCATTTCTCTCCGTTTTTCGCATAATCCTCTTTTTTAGGTCTAAATAAGATAATGATATATGTTACAACGATTGCAAGAAGAGTAATCGCAAATAGCGTTGCACTTTGTGTTTTATTTATAGATGCGACTAAAATCCAAATTGCAAATGCGACTATAGACACAATATAAAGGTATTTTCTTAATATATATAAAAATTTTTTCATTTTTCACCTCAAAACAATAGTGATTATAACACAATAATTTTATAATTTGATTATTTTGTTATCAATTTAATGAAATTATCTATTTCCTCACTTGTTAAACCACCATCTTTTAAATAATTAATAACAGATTCTTTAATGTTTTTCTTAAGAGCTTCGTTAATATCATCTTCACCTGTTAAATATGTAATAAAGGAATTAAAATATAAATCAACAATTGCATTATATTTTGTACTTAAAGAAGAATCGATTTTGTAATAATTATAATATGTTTTCATATAATCAGCTCTAAGTTCGTCTATTGTAGAATTTGCAAGAGCTTCAAATAAAAGGCAGACAAAACCTGTTCTATCTTTACCCTCCATACAGTGAATATAATAAGGTCCGGTGTGTGACATCATGAATCTTATACCTTCTATAACGGAAGCTTTATATTCATTTTTAGAATAACTAGAACTCATTGATAAATAAATCATTTGTTTATTATCAATCAATGTTTTAGTATATGGAAAACTATAAGAAGTATTTTCTAAATATGTAGAAATATCAGTTTCTGAATCGGCTAAATCGATAACGCTATTTATATTGTATTTTTCTAGAAGAGAATCAGTAATTTCGGCACGACATCTGCTATTATCAACAGGACTTGCGCCTCTATAGATTAAGTTATCCTTAATATTCCCGCCTGTTAGTGCCCGGAAATTTGAAAATTCTTCGTCCGATGTATAAGCAGTTCTGTCAATAGAATAAGATTGACCTAATGCCTCTTCGACATCTTTATATTTTTCTTTAGTATTAAGCTTGATAGTAATAGTTGTACTTGTAGATAAATTTGCACTTTCCCAAATACCTAAATTATTATATGTAACTAAAACATTAGTGCTATTAGGATAACTAACTAAAACAGGTGCGCCCGTTTTAACATAATAACCATCATAATATGGTATATCTTTTAGCGAATAACCATTAGAAAAATAAACATCAACACTATCGCCTAAAGAAAAGCCAAGATTATTAAAATCATCAATAGTAATATCGATATTTGCACATTTAAATTTAGGATCTTCCCAAATTTGAAGATTTTCGACTTTTATAGTTGTATCAGTTTTTTTGCAAGCGCTAGACGCAAGTAAAACTGACGAGAAAACAAGGACTTTTTTAAATAAATTACGAGACATTTTTAATTCCTCCAATTTTATTTATTTTAGCATGTACAAAGATATAAATCCACAACATTTATTATACTAAATATAAGATATAGTTTGTTAATTTTTAAAATCATGATTTGTAATTAAAATTATAAAAATACCTCTTTATTATTAAAAATAAATCGTGCTATAATATTAATTAGAAGGATAGTGAATAAGATGAAAGAACTTGAGGATAAAATTATTAAAGAAGCACATATAGATTTAGCTAATGAAGTCAATGTAGATGCTATATTCTCACAAAATGTTGATATATCACTTTTAAGTAAAATGGCGTGTGAATGGGCAAATAGATTTAAAGATCTTAATATTACTAAAGTTATTACAATTGAATCTAGTGGTATTGCTTTAGCAACTTTATTAGCTGAAAAACTTAATGTAAATTTAGTAATTGTTAAAAAGACCCCAGAATTTGAAGTTGAGGATTCTTATACTACTCGTATTTATTCACACCAATACCATCAATCAATTACCGCTTATATTAAGAAGAATAACCTTGATAGAAATGATCGTGTTGTTATAATTGATGACTTCTTATCAAATGGTTGGGCAGCTGAAGGCATGATTTCAATGATTGAATCTAGTGGCGCAAAGGTAGTCGCAATGGGTGTTGCGGTTGAAAAAGGTAATAAATCTGGTGGAGCTAAAATAAGAGGTAAAGGTATCATTCTTGAAAGCTTATCTATTATTGATGGTGTCTCTAGAGATGGTGTCATTACATTTAGACATTAATTGACATAACAAATTAAATTTTATATAATAAGCGTATGCCTAGGAGGGTATTAATATGATTTTTGATGAAGTAAAACAAATCATCATTGATGAATTGAATGTTAGTCCTGAAAAGATTACTCTTGAAGCTAATTTAGCTGAAGATTTAGGCGCTGATTCACTTGATGCTGTTGAAGTTATTATGAATATTGAAGATAGATATGGTGTTAAGATTGACGATGAAGCTGCTAAGAGTTTAAAGACTGTTAAGGATTTAGTAGATTATATCGAATCTCATCGAGCATAATAAACAAATTGAGGCTACTTAGTAGCCTTTATTTTTTTAGGTGGACAATATGAATAGAAAAAAATTTGAAGAAGATTTTTGTAATGAAATAAAATCTAAATTTTTATTTGATTACATAAATGATAAGTACAAACCTAAGACGTTAATAACATGTGATTTTGTTAAGGCATTATCTAAAGAATTAATGCCTTGTTTATTATACCCTTTTGTTATGTCTGACTTTTATTCACGCTTTTTAAGAATGAAAGGATATAATGTATTATATTTAAACGGAATAAATGATATAAGTGAAGATACTTTTAAACTTATAAATGAAAATAATATAGATTTTTCAGATATTAAAGAAAATTATACAGATAATTTTGATAAACTTAATATTTCTTATGATTCTAAATATTTTTTTACTACCGAAGATGAACCATTCATAAAAGATTGTGACTTATTTTTCTCATCACATTTTAATAAAGATATATTTTATGGTTTAACTGATGCATACATCACTGCCTTAAAGGATAAAGTTTATAATTTATTTGATTTAACTAAAGAAGATAATAGATATTTTTCAAAAGACAATGAAGAAGTATTTAAAACTAAAAGTACGGTTTGTTATTTGGATTTTAAGAGCCACGAAGAAGAAGTTATAACACAAATTTCTAAACTTAATTTAGACCAAAAATATATTGACAAAATTTTTGAGATATTTGATATTTATTACACTCTTCAAATTCCTTTCTATATAAATGATTATTTGAACCTCAATGTAGAAACAAAAAATCCTGAATATTTAGCTGGTATTTCTTTTATTGCACTTAACCCTAACTATATGGATGTTTTTAAATATGTTAGTGAAGAAGAGTTAGAATTTGTACGAGATTTTGTAAATAATAAAGAAATCGGCTATATATATTCAGGAAATAATGTGCCTAACCCATTAAGTGGGGAAGATATTTATATTTTTATTTCATTTGCGTTTGAAGAGGGTATTCATTTAGGTATTCCTTCGATAAATGAGGAAGATTTAATCTTTAATAATAATTTAGGCCTAGAATATAAAGTTATTTTAGATAATGAAAAATTAATTAATAGTGATTTTTTAAATGGTTTAAATGTGCTTGAGGCTAAAGAAACTATTGAAAATGCCTTTATAGCAGAAGGTCTTGCAAAAAAAGTTAAACATTTAGGAAATACTAAAATAATTATTTCAAATTTTGAATCGGCAGGACTTCCTATCCCTCTTGAAAATATTCGTGGTGGGAAAATCAATACTATTGATACAATATGTTACCCAATTAGATATAATAAGTTTTTAAAACTTTTGTTTAAAGAAAATTTAAATAGACCTGTTGATACAATTAATTTGAATTTTAATGATGCATATGTTAATGCCCTTTTTGATGTTTATTTGAGCGATAAAAAGTTATATTTTAATGATTCAAGTTTTTTAAATAATAAAGTAAATATTATTAATGAAGATAATATATTTACAAGAATAGTCCTTCCTTTGATTTTCAAAATAGTAGATAACAGAGAGATTAAGGAAGAAAAATATATAATTTATAATAAAAAAATTGATAAATCGTATATTAATAAGATGAACAATTTAAATGTTAATTTTATATCCGATGTTTCAAACGATTGTTCTTTTGATGCAATACGTATTTATGTATTATTTAACAAAGACGAAACGCTTGAACAATGTGTTAATGAAACATCAAAAATTGATATGTTTTTAGATTCTATTGTTCAAAAATTCGATGAAGGTTTTAGTTATGAAAACCTAAATTTATCAGGAGATTTATACGCTTTAGCTCTAGAACTAGAAAAACTAGCAAATAAACTTGAATACAAGGAATATTATTTAAAACTAGAATGGTTCTTTAATAATAAAATAAGAAATTATGCATGGTCAGAAGAAGATGCATTAAAATTTGTTAAATTATTGTGTGTGATTGCGCCTAACACAAGCGAATTGTTATTTAGATATAAATTTATGTCGCGTGATTATTTAATGTT
Source organism: uncultured Treponema sp. (assembly GCA_963633325.1). GTDB lineage: Bacteria > Bacillota_I > Bacilli_A > Acholeplasmatales > Anaeroplasmataceae > JAEELC01. Next base: position 7,349 of record CAVGYR010000012.1, on the reverse strand, counting down.
TGAAACATTTCCTACGAATTAATTAAATCGCCTTGATAAGCGTTAAGTCTACGCATTTCTTTATCTATTTCGTTCATCACAACCATTTTTTTAACTGTCCAATCAGGGGCTATAAGGTCATCTTTACCTACATCGGCCGATAAGCGGTGAATGATAATATTTTTGTTCAAATGTCTAATTAAATTTACAACGATATCTTTGTATTCGGTTAATGTAGGTAAATGGAAATTAGTTGATTCGTAAAGCTCAGCCATTTTTGTGTTTTTTATAATGCAAAGCTCATGAAATTTAATACCGTCAATGCCTAAATCGTTTAAAAACTTAATGGTATTTAAATTATCTTCTAAAGTTTCCCTAGGAAGCCCAATCATAATATGAGCGACTACTTCAATATTTTTCTCTTTAAGCCTTTTAACAGCACTTACAAATTCCTCATTTGTATGGCATCTGTTTAATAGTACTCCGGTTTTTTCATTTGCGGTTTGAAGTCCTAATTCTACAGTAGTATGTATTTTTTGATTAAGTTTGTCTAGAAGAAGAATTTTATCGTCTTCTAGGCAATCGCAACGGGTGCCGATTGCAATTTCCTTAATGTTTTTATCGAATGTAATGGCACTAAAAAAGGCTTTTTCTAAGAAATCAGTACTTGCATAAGTGTTAGTATTAGCTTGAAAATAAGGTATATAATAAGCATCAGGCCATTTATGAGACATAATCGATTTTACTTTATCAAATTGTGTTTTTAAATTATCTTTCACATTTCCTGCAAAGTCACCTGAGCCAAGTTTTGAGCAGTAAATACATCCGCCGTATCCTTTTTTGCCATCTTTGTTAGGGCAAGTCAGTCCTAGGTTTAGGCTTACTTTAAATACTTTTTTATCATATTTTGCTTTATAATAATTATTAAGCGTATTGTAATGTTTCTCATCATTCATTAAATTCATAATATCACCTAATTAATCTTATCAAAAATTCTAAATTATTTAAATGTGAAAGTTTAGTGATTTATTTTTTTTAACTTAAAATAGCATAATTATTATGGTATAATCATTTAGACTTGGAGGTATTTTATGTTTAAAAGATTATCATATTCTTTATTCAGACCTAAATATATTGGCATGTTTATTAAAGATAAAATTTATATGCCTTTAATTTATTTTGTTATTGCAGTTATTTTATGCTCATTACCTACAATTGTGAAGTACGCAAATGAAAATTACACTATATCATCTACAACGATTCAAAATGCAGTCAATGATATATCAGAATATAATTCTTATAATGCCAAAATTTCTGAAGGTAAGTTTCAAACTGATTCATCTTTTAAAGTGGTTATTGATGACTATACTTATTTATTTGGAAATCAAACCGTAGACACTAATACTTATTTTTATTTTTCAGAAGAAAAGTTAGTTTTAAGAGTTAACGGTGTCCTAGAAGATGAAGTAAGTTACAAAGATTTAGGTTATGAAAATTTAGATTTTTCTAAAATGAACAGTAAAAGTAGTGAATATGTAACTTTTAATAATATGATTAATACCATTTATTCAAGATACTTCCGTTTTTCAAATTCTCTTTATGCATTTAGTGCCGTATTAACAATTACAATTGATATTGCAGTTTCATTATTGATTGTTTATTTACTTGTATGTGCGTTTGCGCCTATATTAAAACCTCGTCATAAATTTTGTATTGCTGTTTATTCTATGTCATGGTTCTTCGTAACTTATATAATTGGCTCTTTACTAGGAGCTTATTGGTTAGAATATGCGGGTCTAGTTGTTACATTCTTCTTTATAAGAAAAGCATTATCTAGTATTAAGATTGTAAAAACTAATAAGAAGTAGGTATTGTATGAGTTACAAATATACTGAACATTTACTTCAAAATATTGAAATAGAATTATCAAATCCTATTATTGATACAAAAGTTACTCGAAATGATTCTAATGATATTCATATTGAAATAACATTTGATCATCCGATAAGTTTTGAAATGTTTACAAAAATTGAAAATTTGAATTTTCATGACTTTGTAGAAAAAAAAAAAAAAAGAAGTGTTGAAACTTTTGTAATTTATCAAAATAATAATTTTATGCAAAGTGATGCGCTTGAATACCTTAATGAAGCTATAAACCGCGCTAGTGTTAAAAGAGCTCGGCTAAAAAGCTTATTTGGCTTACATGTGTCTTTTAGACATAATATTTATACTTTTATTGTAGATGATGAGTCATTGTATTTAAAAGACGACGCTAAATATATTAAAGAAGAACTTAAAACTTTTGGTATTGAAGCTGCACTTGAATTTTATACTAATTCAAGTCTTGAAACAACAACTGATAAATTACAGATTATTGTAGATAATAATAGAAAAACTTATTTAGAGACAAAACCTGAAGTAGAACAACCTAAAAATAAATTTTTCCGTCGTCAACCTAAGATTGATTCGGCTTCTTTACCACTATCGAATATTAAAGATATTCCTTTCGATCAAGGTGGAATATTATCTTATATTGAATTACATAATAACTCTAATTTTAAGATTAGAGGAGAAATATTTAAACTTGAAATTAATAAACCTAAGAACCAATATCTTGTTAAAGTTGCTATTTATGACGGGACTGATTCTATTCTTGTGACTAAATTTGTTCGCGATAAATCTGATGAATATAATGATGTCATGAAATGGAAAAACGGACAAATTCTAGAGGTTGTTGGTAGAGCTAATTTCTCGTCATACGACCGTGATGTTGTACTTGAGGCTCAAACTATAAATAATTTAGGTCTGCCTGAGAAAGTTAAAAGAGTTGATAAAGCCCCAATAAAGCGTGTTGAATTAGCAGCTCATACTAAAATGAGTGGTACAATGGACGGTTTATCTGATGCAAGTGAATATATAAAAACTGCCCTAAGTTTTGGTATGAATACAATGGGATTTACTGACACTAGTGGTGTGTTTGAATTCTCAGAAATCCTTCACAATTTACCTAAAGATGTTGTTTTCAAGCCAATTTACGGTATTGAAATGTTTTATGTTGATTATAAGAATCATAAAATCAATTTGCGCGACGATGATATTGATTTAAGAAATGCGACTTATACTGTATTTGACTTAGAAACTACTGGTTTGTCTCAAACTTATGATACAATCATTGAATTTTCTTGTATAAAAGTAAGAAAAGGGGAAATTATCGGGCACTTCGATAAATTTGTAAACCCAGGATACCATATTGATGAGCGTATTACGGCCCTAACTTCAATCACTGATGAGATGGTTAAGGATGCAGATCCGTTAAGTGTAGTATTAAGAGAATTTATTGAATTTGCAAAAGATACTATTCTTGTAGGACACAACGTTCAATTCGACTATGGTATGATTTGTGCAAAAGAACGCGAATTAAATATTACGCCATTTGTAGATTTTGCGGCACTAGATACTTTAAATTTATTTAGATCTTGTTATAACGTTGATGTTTTAGGTGAAAATGGTACTAAGAGTTTTAACTTGAAGGCCTTATCTAAATATTTTAAAGTTCGTCAAGAACATCACCACAGAGCTATTGATGATACTCGTGTAACTGAAGAATGTTTTATACAAATGTTGTCGGATGTCTATAAAAGAGGTGTTTATAATTATAAGGATTTAAATTCTTTAATTGATGAATCTAATTTCTTTAAACATGTTATTCCTTCTACAATTAATATTCTTGTTAAAAACCAAACGGGACTTAAAAACTTATATAAAGCATTTTCCGATGCGATGACTATTCACTGCGCAAATGATGGAAGACTTATGGCTAATATATTAGAGCGCTTTAGAAATGGTCTTATTGTATTTGAAGGCGGGTATAGATCAAACGTATTTGAATGGGCTTTAAGAAGAAGTGAAGAAGAAGTTAGAAACGAAATTAGAAATCTTGACTTTGTGGCCATACAACCTCCTTCATGTTATAAACATTTAATAGCTGATATGCCTGACGGGGAGAACAGAATTAAAGACACAATTAAAAAGATTATACGTATCGCAAAAGAAGAAAACAAACTTGTTTGTGCAACATCTAATTCTTATTATGTCGATCCTTCTATGAAGCCTTATAGAGAAATTTTAATCGCAAGTCCTCAAGTAGGGGGCGGACAAAACTCACTAGCGCCTTACTTAGAAGATTATAATGTTTCTCCTGATGCACACTTAAGAACTACAGACGAAATGATTTCGGAATTCGCTTTTTTAGAGGATGACGAGCTAGTTAACGAAATCGTTGTGAGTAACACAAATATTATCGCAAACATGGTTGAATCAATCCAATTGTTCCCTAAAGATAATAAGGAAACAGGCGAAGAAGCTATGAAAGCTCCTAAAGATGATCAATTCTCTGAGTCTCTTGGTGTACCTAGCCTTGTCGAGGATATGAAACGTATTATTAATAACAACTTAGTCCGTTTATACGGTGATAAAGACGTACATCCGATTGTTACAAAAAGACTTAATAGAGAACTTACATCAATTATTGGTGCTGGTTATTCATCTACTTATTATATGGCTCACTTACTTGTTAAAAAAAGTGATGAAGATGGCTATATGGTAGGTTCACGTGGTTCTGTAGGAAGCTCGTTTGCGGCCACACTTATGGATATTACAGAAATTAATCCATTACCTCCACACTATAGATGTACAAAATGTAAGTTCCATGTATTTAAAATGACTGAGGAAGAAAAAGCAGAATACGGGGTTAAAGATATTGAAAAACCATTTATGGAAGCTCTTGATAATACCCTTTCAGGATACGACTTACCTGATGCTAAATGCCCTTGTTGTGGGGAGCCACTAAAGAAAGATGGTCACGATATTCCTTTTGAAACGTTCTTAGGATTTAACGGAGATAAAGTTCCTGATATCGATCTTAATTTCTCAAGTGAATATCAAGCTAAAGCACACGCCTATATCAAAGAAGTATTTGGTGTATCTCACTCGTTTAGAGCTGGTACTAGACAAGATATTCAAGAAAAAAATGCCTATGGTTATGTAAAAGCTTATTGCGAGAAGAAATGTTTACATTTACGTGATTGCGAAATTGATAGACTAGGAAGTCACATCGTAGGTGTTAGAAGAAGTACCGGACAACACCCTGGTGGTATTGTAGTTGTACCTAAATATTTTGATATATTCCAAGTAACACCTGTACAATATCCGGCAAATAAAACTGATAACGCATGGATGACCACTCACTTCGATTATCACTCTTTTGAAGATAATTTATTAAAACTTGACTGTCTAGGTCACGATGACCCTACGCTTATTAGATATTACATGGACTTTGTTAATAGTCATCAAGATAAATATCCATTTACTAATGCAAAAGATATTCCTATTGATGATGCGAATGTTTATAAAATGTTTGGTGAAACTGACATTTTAAATATTACAAAAGAAGAAATTGACTCGCAAGTAGCTTCGTTTGCGGTACCTGAACTTGGTACAACATTCGTTCGTCGTATGTTAAACGATACTTTACCTCAAACATTTGCTCAACTAGTTAAAATTTCTGGTTTATCTCATGGTACAAACGTATGGACAACTAACGCACAAGATTTAGTTTTAGGTAAAACACAATTTGGTGCTATTCCGTTTGCGGATGTAATCGGTTGTAGAGACGATATCATGTTAGACCTTATTAAAATGGGATGTGAGCCTAATGTATCTTTTAAGATAATGGAATTCGTTCGTAAGAACCAAAAGAAGAAAAAGCCTCAAGATTGGATAAATTATCAAAATTATATGCGTGAACATAACGTTCCTGAATGGTATATTTGGTCATGTGATAAAACAGAATACCTGTTCCCTAAAGCGCATGCGACTGCATACGTTTTAATGGCACTTCGTATTGCGTGGTTTAAATTATATAGTCCGGCTTTATTTTATTCAGGTTGGTTTTCTAAACGTGCTAAACAATGGGATGTAATAAATTTTCCTAAATCTGTTGAAGAAATTACTACGCGTATTAAAGAACTTCAAAATAATCCTGGTAAAACTGATAAAGACGATGATTTAGTTACAGCGCTTGAAGTTGCACGTGAAGCTAGAGCCCGTGGAATTAAATTCTTACCTGTTGATATTGAAAAATCTAGTGCTTTAATCTTTGATGTAGTAGATGATACAACTCTTCGTATGCCATTTGTGGCTGTTGACGGTTTAGGCGAAGCTGCGGCTTTATCAATTGAACAAGCAAGAAACGAAAAGGCATTTAGTTCTATTGAAGATGTATCAAAGAGAACTAAATTGTCAAAAACACTTGTCGAAGTGTTTAAAAAGATGGGATCATTTAATAATTTAGCTGAAAAAGATGAAGTTAAATTAGGCGGATTATTTAATTTCTTTTAATTCACAATTTTTATATATAATTATAAATATTTATTGTATAATCTTTATAAGGAGGATTTAATTATGCAAGTTAACAATCCATTTATTAAACAAGCACAAAGCGAGTCACAAACTGTAACTGATACATATGTTGCGAGTGATGTCGCTAGCAAGAAAGGTATCGGCTATAAGACATTATTCTTATTATTAGCTGCTATCGTTTCAGGTGCTATTATTTCAATATTCTTTAATCAAGCATTATATGCGGAGAATATGACAGAAGCTCAACAAGCTCAAATTTTAGGTCGTATCTTAACTGCTTTAGGTATAGCAGCTGTTTTAAGTTTTGTAGGATTTATCATTGGTAGACTAATTCCTAGTGCAGCCGTTGTTGGTGCTCCTTTATATGCAGTTGGTGAAGGCGCAATGTTAGGGGCTTTGTGTTCCCTTTGTGAAATTTATGTACCTGGTATTACAGCAGCTGCTGGAGTAGGTACTGCAGTTATCGCTTTAGTTACATATGCGGCTTACGCAAGTGGACTTAGAAAAAAGATGAAAAAGGTTTCTACATTCTTTTTCATTTATGCGATTTCACTTCTTATTACAGTTATTTGCTTATCAATTTTTTTAGCATTCAATCATGTATCTGATTCAGCTGTTTTCGCAATTAACTTAGTAATTTGTGTTCTATATATTGGATACGGAACATTAATGTTACTTCTTAATTTTGACGAAGCTGATCAAGCTTGCGAAAGAGGAATTAATAAAAAATATGAATGGTCTATTGCTTTAGGTCTAGTATATACAATCTTAATGATTTTCTATTATCTTGTATATTTAATTTTAATTATTGCATCTAACGCAAAGAAAGATTAATTATAAAAACTATAAGTTTTGATTTTTAAAACTTATAGTTTTTTTATTACCATTTTGTAAAATATTTTTTCTAAAATCAACATATCGTATTGCACAATAAATGTTGATTTGCCCAA
>CAVGYR010000011.1:19999-25640 GCA_963633325.1 uncultured Treponema sp. | reverse complement strand
ATTAAATATCGTTTACACTAATTATTGAGTTAATCATCATTTTAAAAAAATTACGGCTTAAAAGAAAAATCTATGTTTATCCAACATAGATTCTTGTAATTTTATCATATTTACTTTTTACTTCATCACTTGGTTCTTCATATTCATTTTGCATACGGAATATGACGTCTTCAGGAACCCATTTATCTTTAATACGCTTTTTATTATTAGCTAAATTAAAGTTAATATCACGCGTTATAAACATCACAAGCTCATAATAATCAAATTTACGAAGATTATTATAATAATGCATTCTTCTTTTGTTATCTAAGAATGTTGAATCCATTATAAATGTAAAATCATTAATTCCTTCATTAACTAATTCATCGTATTTTTTATTCGCATCATCGATCATATGATTATAGATAACATACATATCGCTAGGAAAATGTAAATATGTGCCATACATACTTCTTCTTGTTTCATCCGAATCGAAATGAAAATCGTTTTGACTTGTATAATTTTCATTAATCCAAGTAGATTTACCGCTTCCAGGTAAACCTGCTAGTACAATACACTTTTTCATTAAATTAACTTCTTTCTTAATTTTGAAGATATAAAGTCAACAATTAATACTAAGATAATAACGCCGTATAATACAGCAGCTAATTGTGACCAGTGTGAATTAGTTGAGTGTACAGAAATTGAGTAACCTACGCCACCTGCACCAACTAAACCTAATAATGATGCAGTTCTTATATTTAAATCAAAACGATATAAGATAACATTTAAGAAGTTAGGTACAACTTGAGGAGTAACACCTAAATGAATACGAGACATCGCATTTGCACCACACGCATTAAGTGCTTCTACAGGTCCTTCCTCGATAACATCTAGTTGTTCTGCATACATTTTACCAATCATTCCTATTGAGTGAATAGATAAAACCATGACACCAGTAAATGAGCCGAAGCCAAATACTTTAATAAATATAAAACCCATTAAAATTTCAGGGAATGTTCTTATAATAATAAGAATCATTTCTGAAACAATCGCATACTTACCAACCATTCTACGGCTAGCTAAGAAGCCAAATGGAATAGACAATATAGACGCAAACAGTGTACCAATGAAGGCAATTGAGAATGTTTGAATTACTTCATAAATTACAGATTTATTGAATGTAAAACTTCCATAACCAAAGAAATAAGACCAATCAGGGTGAATGAATCCTTGCATCATCTTACCAAACTTTTGCCAGTTAGGCTTTTTAAACGAGCCAAAGAAATCAATATCTAGCGAGAACCATAATAATACTAAAACTAGAATTGCAATAAACACTAAATTGTATATCCACTTCTTAGGACGAGCTTTGTAAGCTTCATCAACGGAAGTGAAATGATAATTAATTTTATAAAAGATTTTTTTATAAAAAGGAAGTTTCTTATATTCTTCTATTTCTAATTGTTTCATTATTGAACCTTCCTTCTTAAGTATGAGCTAAGTAATTGTAATACAACTACTACAATAAATAATGGAATTAAAATAGCGCCTACTTTATCGTAGTTTGTAGAATCAATCGCATCTGACAATAATTGACCGATACCACCTGCACCTACGAAGCCTAGTACAACTGAAGCACGTACATTAATTTCAAACACATAAATGATATTAGATATTAATGTTGGTTTAACTTGAGGAGCTATAGCTAAATTATAAGCTTGCATACGAGATGCGCCTGTTGATTTTGCAGCTTCAAAAGGGTTCATATCACAAGTTTCAATTTGTTCATACATTAACTTAAATAATACTCCACCTGTGAAGAAAGACATCGCAATAACACCAGCAGTTTCAGAAAATCCAAAGAATACAGTCGCAATAACACCTAAAACGAATGTAGGAATAGATCTAAATATGTTTAAAATGATTCTTACAGGTAAATATACTGCTTTTGATGTAAAGATGTTCGAACTAGCTAAAATATAGAATGGAATTGAAATTATAGTTCCGATAAATGTAGCTATACCTACCATTTCTATAGTTGCCCAAATCTTAGGGATAGCAGTCTTAAATATATATTCTTTATATCCTTCGCTTGTTTTAAGCGACCATTCCGATGGAACAAATAGTTGTGAGAATATTTTATTAAATTGAGAGAATCTTACATTGCTAGGCTTATCAATGAATATAAAACAAATAACAAGTAATATAAGTAAAATACAGCTATAAAAAGGTAACATATTTCTCTTCTTATGTAATACCTTTGTTTCTCCGCTATTTAAAGTAACAGTAATATCTTTGTAAAATAATTTATCAATTAAATTATTCTTCACAAACATCACCTAACTTTTCATTTGACTTAATAGCTCTACCATAAATCTTTAGAATTACATCATCAGTAACTTCACTAGGTTTACCATCAAATACGATTTCACCTTTATTAATTCCAATGATTCTTGTAGAGTATTTAAGAGCTAAATCTACGTGGTGCATATTAGCCACAATTGTGATTTTCTCTTCCTCGTTAATTCTTTTAAAGTCATTCATAACAGAAATAGTTGTAATAGGGTCAAGGCTAGCTACAGGCTCATCAGCTAGAATAATCTTAGGTTCTTGTGTTAATGCACGAGCTAATGCAACTCTTTGCATTTGTCCGCCTGATAATTCATCAGCTCTTGTATAAGCTTTGTCTAAAATACCTAGTTTATTTAATGATTCTAATGCTAGTTGTTTTTCTTCTTTAGTATAAATAGAGAAGAAAGTATCGAAGAAAGAGTGGTAACCCGCTCTTCCTCCTAATACATTTTTGTAAACACTTGATCTTTTTACAAGATTGAATGATTGGAAAATCATTCCGATATTTCTTCTTAATTCTCTTAATTCTTTACCTTTAGCTTGAGAAATATCATGATTATCAATCAAAACACGACCCTCAGTAATATCATGCATTTTGTTAATACAACGCAAAAGCGTTGATTTACCTGCTCCTGATAGGCCGATAATTGAAACAAAATCACCATCGTTAATTTTTAGATTAACGTTCTTTAGCGCGTGGTAGCCATTTGTTTCATATACTTTTTCTACATTTTGAAATTCAATCATGATTTCCTCCAAATATTTTTTAAATTAGATTGTTGTCTGAGCAGAACTTATAGAATGTTCTTTCGCCATCAAAGTCTGAGTCTTTAGCCTCTTGGTATCCTGTGTGGCTATAAAGGTTGTAAAGGTAATAAGCACCTGTTCCTTCTTCAGTTGTAGAACCTTGCTTAACTGCTGTAGTAAATGCTTTCTTTACTGCTTCTTTAGCTTCGTCAGATAAGCCTGAGCGAACAGAGATTGTATCATTGTAGATACCATCAGTAATTGCGATACACTTAGAATTTGTAAATACTTCTTTGTTATTATACCAAGATGATGAAGACTTATTGTATCCATTAGAATATCTTACATCCATGAAGCCCCAGTATCCGGCTACACTGCCATTTTCCATTGCATCTAGAGCTGCATCGTATCCTGAAATTTGTAAACCTTTAATTTGTTTTGATTCGTCAGTGATATTATCAACCATTGTCATATCGTAATTCTTTAAGTATGCAAGAGGACGAAGATAACCAGCACCACTTGTTGGGCCTTGACGAGCAATAGTTAAACCAGCTAAGTCTTTAACATCGATCTTTCCATCGCCATTTTTATCAACATAATATTCATTTTTAACGATTAATGTTGAACAATAGTAGTTTACATCTGTAGTGGCTTGTTGACCAAGATATTCATATCCTTCAATTTCACCATTCATAGCTTTTCTTTGTTCTTCTTCAGTCTTGTAATCAATTTGAACTTGATAACCTTTTCTTACAGAAGTAAGTAATACTTCAACTTCACCAGGGTGCTTTAATGTAGCTTCTGCATAACCTGAAGCTGTTAAGAAACCTACATCAACTTGACCTGATAACATAGCTTCAGTAGTAGCCGCATAAGTAGTACCTGTAGTAATTTTGAATTCATATTTATCACTAGTAGAATTTAAAATTGGCTCAAGGTTGCTAGCTAATGTAGCTAGAGTTCCTGGGTCACGAGATGGAACGAATTGAACATTAATTACAGTCTTAGTAGAATCATTAGATCCGCAAGATGCAAGAGTGCCTAGTGCAACTGTTCCTACTGCTAAAAAAGATAACATTGATAATTTTTTCATTTAAATTTCCTCCGACAAATGAATGGCTAAATTATTATCATTTATATTAACCATAATTATTATATTACTTATTTAAAAGTTTGTTCTTTGGAAACGTTTTACATTAAATTTGGCCATATTTTTCAAAAAATAGGCCGTTTTTTGTAAAATTTAGGCATTTTTAAAAAAACTAGCAAGGAAATCCTTACTAGTCTATATGGTTAATTATTCTCTTTTTCGAATGGATCGTTCTCTACATTTGATTCAATCTTATCTACCCAAGTTGACGAATTGATATAATCTAAAACAAGTTTTGATTCAAATGGTTTAGCAATATAGTAACCTTGAGCATATTCGATATTTTGATTTTTAACATATTCAAGATGTTTGAAATCCTCTACACCTTCAGAGATTACGACTCTATTTGTCTTATTTGCATTATCTAATAACATTTGAACATATTTTTCTTGAATATTATTATCATTTATATCAGATAAGAACGACTTGTCTAGTTTAAGTACATCGATAGGTTTTGTCTCAATTTGGGCAATAGACTTAAAATCAAGTCCTAAGCCATCTGTAGCTATAATAAATCCTAGGTCACGTAAACGTAAAATATTAACACGAACTTGATTCATCTTTTCAAACATTGCATATTGAGCAATTTCAAAGATAATCTTGTTAGGATTAATATTGTGTTTCTTGATAATCTTTTGCGCTTCAAGAGCCATATTATCTTCAACCATTTGTTTAACTGATAAGTTGATCGCTATCTTTATGTCTCTATTTGGGAAAACTTTTTCTATTTCTTCAAGTTTAGTAATAACTTGTTCAAGACACCAACGAGATAAATAAGCAATATCACCTGATTGTTCAAGAATTGGGATAAATTTAGCAGGTGAGATTATACCATGAATCGGATGTTCCCAACGAAGTAAGGACTCAAAGCCATATAAAGCTTTAGTTTTAACATTTACAATAGGTTGGTAGAATAAAGTAAGTTCACCTTTTTGCATAGCACTTCTAACTTCGTTAAAGTATTCAAGGTTGTCACTTTCTTTTTCGCGTAATTCGTTGTAGTAAATAATATATTTATTACCGCCATCACGTCCGGCAATATATGTGGCTAATTCTAGGTTATTAAATAATTCTTTAAACCCGCTACCACATGTAGGGTATAATGCAACACCGATTGAGGCAGTTAATGTAACATTTTTGTTTCTAGTTTCATAAGAATCAGAAACTAAATCAAGAAGTCTTGTAGCTATCTCTTCTAGCGACTCATAATCATATTCTTTTTTATCAAATATAATAAATGATTCTTCGCTATATTGACATATATTAGCTTCACCTTTAAATTCGTGTACAAGTCTTTCCGCAAAATCTTTGATAGTATCTTTTAATAAATCCTCACCAAGAATTTCTTTATGAGTGTCAAAGTCATCAATTTTAATATAAAACATTGAAAATTGACCATATGCGCCTACC
>CAVGYR010000011.1:7070-19989 GCA_963633325.1 uncultured Treponema sp. | reverse complement strand
GCCTACCTTAGACGCGTAGTTATTAACAGCTTGTCTCATTTCTTGTTTAGTAATCATTGTATCAATTAAAACACTATCTTTTTCACGCAACTTCTTTTCTTGTTTCTTAACACTAATTACAAAGAAGATAATTAGTGCTATCGTAAAAATTAAAGCTAATATTATTAAAAATATTGATAATCCTTTTCCAAGTGTATCATAAACACTTGTTTCTTCAGTTAAAATAATATTATACACAATTATTCTCCTTCATAATTTAAATTAATTCCGTTTTTAACAAGTTCTAGTGCCTTATCATAAGAAACAGGTCTACTTATTAAATAACCTTGTAAAATATCAGCACCGTACTCGTCTAGCATACGTGCTTGACTCTTACGTTCAACACCTTCACAAATAATATGTAAATCTAGTCTGTTAGCCATTTCAATAACTGTAGACTCAATAACTTGACTTGTCTTATCTGTTTCTAGGTTTTTGATAAATGACATATCTGTTTTTATTGTATCTACAGGTATTTCCTTTAAATACATCATATTAGAATATCCATTACCAAAATCATCTAAGTGAATTGTAAATCCGTTATCACGTAAGATATTTAATTTTTGGATCATATTTGTCCAATTTTGCATAATAAATGTTTCAGTTATTTCTATACAAATAGAACCACGTTTAAGTTCATTTTTCTTAAATTCTTCAAGTAGTTCATCTACAAACCCTGATTGTACAAGTTGAGCAGGTGAAACATTTATAGATAAATGTACATTGTGCTTTTGGAATTCTTTGGCAGCTTCAAATACAGATTTATTGATAAATCTACCAATTTCAACAATATCACCATTTTGTTCAGCTAACTCAATATATTCTTGAGGTGATACCGTACGATATTTATCACTATTCCATCTAAGTAATGATTCAAATCCTACAATTCGCTTTTCTTTTAAGTTATATTGTGCTTGATAATGCATTACAAACTCACCGTTTGTAATAGCTTGATGCATATCTTCTTCCATTTGTTTCTTATATGCAAGTACGTTTTCTAAGTTTTGATCATACTTAACAATATTAATACTTACTTGTTTAACTGCATGATTTAGTGCTAAAACAGATTTATCTAAAGCAGTTTTAATCATAAAGTCTTTATTCATAACATTAGGCAAGTCAACAACACCAATCTTTAAATGAACAAATGTTCTTGATTTACCTAAAGATAGAGGTTGTGCGAATGCTTCTGGTAATGCGTTAATAATCTTATCATTCTCTACACTTGTATTATATAAAATAAGTACTAAAGTATCATTATCAACGTGATATAAAAAGTAATTGTTTCCGGCGTGACTCTTTACAAGGTCAACGCTTGAATTTAACAAAATATCGCCTGCTTTAAAGCCTAAAGTCTTCGATATATAATCAAATTCCATTAGTTTGATTCTTACAAGAGTGACATCTTTCTTTAAGAAATTCTTCTTTAACTCTTCAAAATTCTTAATCAATGATCCTCTGTTAGGCAATCCTGTGATAGGATTTTGTTCAGTCAATTTTTTAAGTTCTGTATCTTTTTTGAAATCGTCAGTTATTACATTTGAAATAACGGTATAGCTGTTATGTTGAGGAATAACGATAAATTCCGCATATTCTATTTGATCGTTGTTTGTATATTCACATACAAAACGTGATTTGTGTTTTAATTCTTCTTCAAAAGATCTATTGTTTACAGGTCTAAACACCTTAGCTAAATTTGAAACTTCGCGCCCAAATGTATCTCTGCCTCTTGCATAAAATTTAACTTTACCTTTTTTGTTTATCTTAATAACTGCCATACCTTGTTTAGCAGCTGTATTTCTTCTAATCTTTAAGATTCTATTTGATCTAAATACGATAGATAAAATATCAACTAACATAAATAAGAAACCTAAAAGTAAACCGATACGATATACGTGACCCATCGTATCACTTACTTTTACTTTATCTTTAAATAGTGCTACATCGAAGAATTCAAAATAGTAAATATCATCACTTAAATGTGACAATGCAAGATAACAGTTGGTATTTTTATATGTTGTGTCAGTCGCAAATGTCGTTTTTCCTTCTCGAGCGTTTTCTAAAACAGTTTGGCTAGTATTACTATCTCCTATTAAACTTATAAGGGAAGTAGTTTCGATACTCGATGAAGCTTTAAATGACCAAAATACTGTGCCATCTGTATTCATCAAACCGTATAATAATCCACCGTTATAATTTTCAATGTCGTTATGAACATAATTATAATTAAATGTCTCTGACATCGAAGTCTTTAGATATGTATTTTCGCCTACATTAATATAACAATATAAAACATTGTTACTTGTTTCTAAAAAATAACCATTACTGTTTGTTGTTACATTCTCTTTGGTTACAACAGTATAATTGTTAGGATTTTTAGAATAAGAACTTAAAACCTTAGTAACCGCATTATTTAGATTAGCTACCTCGTTTGTCGCTAAAGAACAAGCGTCAAGACGAGATGAATCATTAAGCGTATCATTAACGTAATTTGTATATATTAAACTTATTATAAGCATATATAGAAATACTATTAGCATTACTACAATATGCCACATAAACTCCTTAATTCTAACTCTCATGCGCCCCTCCTTAAATGAAAAAATGCCAATTGCGTTTGTGCAACTGGCTATCCTTTAGGACCCTATAGCTTTGCGTCACTAGATTACTCTAGTTTTGCCTATTTTTATTTTACCAATCTTAAAGAAAAGTGTCAACTATTTTACAATTTTGCAAAATAAATTTTAGGGATTTATTGCCTTATTTTTCAAAATTTTTGATTAATAATACTGTTTTAATAAGAAATCTTCTAAATACATAATTTCGATTCCATCAACATTGCCTGTACTATATTTGTCTAATGTTACAATATATTTTGGGTAATTGTCAGGAATATCTTTCAAATTTTGTATTTCTCGATCATTATCTTCAGGTAGATTTCTACATACTTGAATATAAACTTTCTTCGTATCTTTTGTGGCTACAAAGTCTATTTCTTTTGTTCTAAGTTTACCGATGTAGACATCATAATGTCTTCTTTTTAATTCTAGATAAACAATATTTTCTAAAATAGAAGCTACCATCTTTGTGTCAAAATTTAACATTGCATATTTTAAAGATTGGTCAGATAAATAATATTTTTCTTGAGTCTTAAGGACTTCTTTTCCTTGGATATCGTATCTATAGGCTTTATATATTATAAATGCTTTTTCTAAATATGCGATATAGTTATATAAAGTCTCAGTATCTATTGTTCTACCTTCAGACTTCAAATATCCTATTATTGATGAAGAAGAAAAAGTTTTACCAATATTTTCAAAAATAAATTTAACAAGTCTTTCAAATAAATCAATTTTTCTTATCGCATTTCTTTTAATGATATCAGTAAAAATGACCGAATTATATATATCCTTAACAATTGTATAAGCTTCGTTTTTAGTGAAAGTTTGCATCGCAATCGCAGGAAATCCTCCGTATTCAATATATTCCTTCATATAATCAATTCCTAGTTTAAATTGATTAGTTTCTTTTTTAAAATTCAAAAATTCTTCGTATGACAATGTGTAAACTGGTATTGAAATATAGCGTCCTGTCAAATATGTAGAAATTTCACTAGATAAAAGTTTCGAGTTCGAACCTGTAACATATATATCAACATCATAATCAACCATTAAACTATTGATTGCCTTTTCCCAACCATCAGCCTCTTGAACTTCGTCAATAAAAATATATGTCTTTTCGTCTATTATTTTATTACTAATGAAATTATATAATTCTTTACCGTTAATAATGTTATCATTTAAATAAGAATCCAAATGTAAAAAAATGATATTTTCTTCTTTTATACCTGTACTTAAAATTTCATTTTTTATCATTTCGAGGATTGTGGATTTTCCACATCTACGAACACCCATTAATATTTTAACGAATGGAGTGTTAAAATAAGGTCTTATAAAATTAATATAATTTTGTCTTAAAATCATGAGAATATCCTCCATTAACCTTATTATAACCTAAATTTCTTCTTCGAGTCAACTAGTTTATAGGAGTACAACCCAAAAACATTTCAAAACTTATAGATTTTTCGGATTATATTCCGTAACATTAATCTTTCCAAAAAACAAAGAACGAAAAAATTAATCCTTATAAATCTTATATTTATATTTATCTTTTTCAGTTATCTTTCTTATAGTTTTACAAGGCACTCCACAAGCAATAACATTATCTTCGATATTTTTGTTTACTATGCTACCAGCACCTATAATTGTATTATTACCTATTGTAACACCAGGTAAAATTGTCACATTAGCCCCAATCCATACATTGTTACCAATGGTAATTGGTCTTGCAATCTCTAAACCTTTATTTCTTTGTTCATAATCAATAGCATGTCCTGCACATGTGATAACACAATTAGGTGCTATAAACACGTTATTCCCGATAGTAACTTTACCACTATCTAAAATTGTTAAATTATAATTAGAATAAAAATCATTACCTATACTTATATTAAAACCATAATCAATATGTATAGGTTGAGTGATTACAGGATTCTTACCTAAATCATGGAATATTTCTCTTAAAACTTCATTTCTCTTAGTTACATCACTTGGTTTAATATTATTATATTCAAAACATAAATCACTACATTTATTTCTAAGGCAAATTACTTCTTTGTCATAATTTGCATCATATAAATAGCCTAATTGGGCCTTTTCTAATTCTTTCATTTTATCTCCTTTAAAAAAAGTGACATTAAATGTCACTTTATACAATTGTTTTCTTTATGAAATTTCCAACTATTCTCTTTACAGGTGAAATAGTTATAAACGCGTTAGAATCATATTTTTTTACAATATCAATAACTTGGTCATTTTCGTATGTTGAAACAACACAATATAATTCTTTATGAGTTTTATGTGTGTATTCACCGATAACATTCATTACCGTACATCCTCTATTTAGCTTAGTCATTATTTCGTTAGCTATTTCTTCATCTTTTTCTGTGAAGATATTTATAGCACTGTATGTATATGCTGTATGAATCTTGTCTGTTACAAGACTATTGATAATCATACGAATACAAGTATACATAGTAATTGTCCAACTACCTTGTACTATTCCACCACCGATGATCGCAATAAGTACATTTGCAATTAGAGTGAATGTGCCAATTGATACACCTTTGTGAAGAGCTACAGCTTGGGCAATAATATCAATACCACCGGTACTTGTACCAAACTTTAAAGCTAATCCTGCAGCTACGCCTGATAATAACCCACCCATAAGTGCAAGAGCTAACACGTTTTTAACTGTTCCATCTTGATTAAATTCTGCAAATGGGGAAGAACTAGCTGGTGCTAAAATTGATACTATAACTTGAATTACTACCGCAATTAAACTATAGAATGCAAATCTAAACGAAACTTCACGCCATCCTATAACAAGGAATGGGATGTTTACTAAAAATACAGTTAAAGCTAAATAATAGTTATAATTAGCACTTTCTAAACTGATATTGTTAATCGTATAAATTGTTCTAAGTATTAATTGTGCTAAACCTGTAGCCCCGCCTGAATATAGATGTGCAGGCTCTAAGAACCACATTGTGGCTAATTGTAATATTATATTAGCCACAATAACGATAATTGTACGAAGAAATATGTCGCCTTTACGCGTTTGAAGAAATTTCTTCATTATCTAACGATATCTCCTGGATTTAAATCATTAACATTTAATAATTCAAGTTTAGAGTCATCGCTTGTTGCGGCACACAATAACATGCCGTTTGATTCTTCGCCACGTAATGTAATAGGTTTTAAGTTTTTAACAACTACTACTTTCTTACCTACAAGTTCTTCTGGTTTATAGAATTTTGCAATACCTGAAACTATTTGTCTAATTTCAGTGCCAATATCTACTTTAAATACTAATAACTTATTAGCTTTTTCGTGAACTCTAGCCTCAACAATCTTTCCTACAACTAATTCAACTTTGTTGAAGTCATCGATTGTAATTTCTTCTTTAGCACTTTGAGCCAATTTGTCGGATTTAGCATTTAATTCTTTAGCTTTACTTTGAGCTTTAGCTTCATCTTCTTCAATTTCTTTTAGTACTGTTTTAGTATCTAAACGTTGGAATAAATTCTCATATTCCCCAATTGTATATGTTTTTTCTTTTGAATAGTCTCCTAAATCACTAAATTTAGGTTCTTTTAAATTTAAGAACTTAAAAATCTTTTCACTAGTTGAAGGCATAAATGGTTCTAACATTAAAGCTGCTTCTTTAATAGATTCTAGTAAATGATATAATACATTTTCAAGTTCATCTTTCTTTGAGTCATCTTTTGCAAGTACCCATGGTGCAGTTTCATCAACATATTTGTTTGCACGGCGTAAGAAACGCATGATGTCTTCAAGTGCATCTCCTGCCTTGAATGCGTCCATATGACTAACTACATCGTCTTTTGTCTTCTTCGCAAGATTTTCAAGGTCTTGATCGAATTCATTAAGTACACCTTTATAAGAAACATTACCATCAAAATATTTCTTAGTCATTGCTAAACTACGAGATACAAGGTTGCCTAGTGTATTTGCAAGATCTGAGTTGTAGCGCTCACAAAGTAATTCGTATGTAATTGAACCGTCTTGTGCAAATGGAATCTCATGTAAAACATAATATCTAACCGCATCAACACCGAAACGTTCAACTAAGTCACTTGCGTAAATGATATTACCTTTAGATTTAGACATTTTGTCATTTCCAAATAGTACCCAAGGATGCCCGAATACTTGGTGAGGTAGAGGTAAATCTAGTGCCATTAACATAATAGGCCAGTAGATTGTATGGAAACGTAAAATATCTTTACCAATTAAATGAACATCAGCAGGCCAATATCTCTTGAATTTTTCGTTTTGTTCTTCGAAACTCTTAGATGCGTCATATCCAATTCCTGTAATGTAATTGCATAATGCATCAATCCAAACATATGTTACATGTTTAGGATCAAATGTAACAGGAATTCCCCATTTATAACTAGTACGAGATACACACAAATCTGGTAAATCATCTTTTAAGAAGTTGTTTAACATTTCATTCTTTCTTGATTCAGGTTGAATAAATTCAGGGTGAGATTTAATATGGTCAATTAAACGACCTTGGTATTTCTTTAACTTTAAGAAATAACATTCTTCTTTAGCAAGTTCAACAGGTCTTCCACAATCAGGACACTTTCCGTCAACTAAATCACGCTCTAAATAATATGATTCATCGGCTACACAATAATATCCTTCATAGAATCCTTTATAAATATCACCTTGATCATATAAACGCTTAAAAATCTTTTGAACTGTTTCTACGTGATCACTATCAGTTGTTCTTATAAATCTATCGTATGAAATATTCATTAAATCATAGATATTTTTAAGTTCTCCTGCAACTTTATCAACGTGTTCTTTTGGGCTAACGCCTTGGCTTAATGCTTTACGTTCGATCTTTTGACCGTGCTCATCAGTACCTGTTTGAAAATATACGTCATACCCTTCTATTCTTTTCATTCTACAAATTGAATCAGCTAATATAGCTTCATAAACATTTCCAATATGAGGAGTTGATGAAGTATAAGCTATTGCAGTTGATAAATAAAATTTCTTTTTATCCATAAATAAAAAACCTCACATAACTTTTATAATTATACAACTTATTTAACACTTTAAAAAGGGGCGTTTTTTCAAAAACAACCCCATTTATATTATTTTATATATTTTTTATTAAAATCATCAATAGATATAGGACAAGAGAAATAGTAGCCTTGAATAACTTCGCCGCCGCTATTTAAAACATAATCAACGTCTTCTTTTGTTTCTACTCCCTCAAATACCATTTTCAATCCTAGATTATGTACTAATTCAACAGATGATTTAAATACAACTTTTCCAAGTCTATCTTTTTTAGTCACAATAGTCTTATCAAATTTAATAATATCAAATAAACCACTTGCAAGAAGACCCAAATTTGAATAACCAACGCCAAAATCATCCATACATATTGTATAGCCTAAATCTTTAAGTTTTCTGATTGCACTAAATGTTTCATCATAATTATCTTCAAACGAAGTTTCTGTTATCTCTATTTGTAAATATTTAGGCTCTACATCATATCTTTTTCTAAGTTCTTCTATTTGAATTGCAAAATCTAAAATATTAGTTTGATGTTTAGATAAATTAACCGAAATTGGCACCATCTTTTTATTATCTTCTTTAAGACTATCTAAATATATTAATACTTGTTCAATATTATAAATATCTAAAGTCGCAAGTTCATTTTCTTGTTCTAGGACCTGAATATATTTATTAGGCGTCCAATAAGCGTCGTCTCCTCGTCTCCAGCGGGATAAGGCCTCAGCCCCTACTAGTTCATTTGTGCGCGCATTAATCTTAGGTTGTAAGAAGACTTCTAGTTTGTTTTTCTTAATATCAACTTTAAATTCATTTAATATATTTCTTTGTTTTATAAATTCTTCATTTAATTTTGAATCATATATTAAATAATTATTATCCTTTTTCTCATTAATTTTAAGTAATGCATTACGTGCTTTATCAATACATGCTCTACTATTAGACTCAGAACCATCAGTAATGTATACGCCTGCGTGTAAGCGAAGTAAGTCACTTCCAGGAAGGCCTGAAACATTTTTATTAAATTCTTTGAATAAGTCATTAATTTTATCTTTCAAACATGTTTCTTCACTTGAATCAATTAAAAATACAAAATGATCTCCATTTAATCTTCCTACATAATAAAACTTTGCGTAAGATAATGTATGCGCTAGAATACGTAAAATATTATCACCACTTGAATATCCAAATGAGTCATTAAATAATTTAAATTTGTACAAATTAGTTACACCAAGCGCATATTTTTTAGCGTCTCTCGATAATATTGAAGTAATCTTTTCAACGCTTGTTTTATAAGCAGGAAGTCCTGTCAAAGGATCTTTATCTGTAGACATTTCATTATCAAATTTTTGAATATTAACATTAATGTAGTTAGAGATTGTTCGTGCCATTATTTGATATAATGTAACTTCTTCTTCTTTCCATTTGTGTTCTTCAAGTACCGAATCAAAGCGCAAAAAACCATATAAGATGCCGTTCTTAGAAATTGGTAATTGATAGAACGATTTTACGTTTTGGGCCGCTAAGAAATTATATAGATTAGGTTTTATTTCGATTAGTGATTCGATCTTAGAACGCTTATAGGTCTTGTTCAAATCCATAGTTTTACTTTCTTCTGTTTCAAGTATTTCTTTTTGAACATAATCTAAACTTGCGCGTTCAATATTAGGATTTGCATAGAAAGCAACTAATCTATCATTGAATGCTGCATAATGTTCATATAAAACTATTCTATCAGCTATTATATATTTGCCAAATAAATCTAAATATTCTTTTAAATTTTGTTCAATTGGTTGGTCCTTCTCAAATATTGATAAACCATTATATATTAATTTCTCATATATTAATGTTTCACGCGAAATAGGTGAATCAAACTCAATTGCCTTATCGACACAAATGTTTTTATGTTTTTCTTCAACATAAATAATGTAACAATTTCTTCCTTTTCTCTTACCTCTATAAAGAGCTTTATCAGCTTTTAAGAAAAGTGAATCATATGTTTCTCCGTCTTTAGGGAAAGATACGATACCAGCAGTTACAGTACATTTAAAATCTACAAGCTTTACTTTTTCAAGTTCATCATTAGTGTATGTTGATACATAATCAAAATTTCTGATTCGCTCAAGTAAATTATGCATCTTAGTCCAAACAGCTTCATATTCTTGGCTTGTAAAATCTTGAATTAAAAATTCATCTCCGCCAATTCTACCTACGTTACAATCTGATGAATAATCTTTTAACATAGACGCAATAGTTTTTAGTATATGGTCACCAAATAAGTGTCCATACATATCATTTATAGTTTTAAAATTATCGACATCAATGATTATAATTGAAAATGGACGTGGATTTTTAGATTCAATCTCATTTCTAACTAAAGTCTCAATTCCTTCACGTAAATAAATACGTGTTAATTTATCGAATAAATTAAATGTTTGGTTGTTACCGCCTGGCTTAGAAATAAAATAGTATAAATCCCCGTTTAAATCATCATATAAACGGATTTTATATTTTTTTTCTTTTGTATCTAGTGTTGCGATACTTACAGCTACTTCTTTTTCTTTTGTGTTTTTCAAAACCCATGGGATTAACATTTTTCTATCATACGATGTAGGATCTAAATGTTCCCTATCTTCAAACATATCTAAAAATCTTTGAAGATCACAATTTTGGCAAAACACTTCGTGCTCCTTATAGCACTCCTTAATCAAATTTGATTTCTTGTCAACAATACCGTAGTAGCCATACAGCATTGATAACAAAGGTTCGAACTTATTTTCCATCATAAACCCTTCTTTTTCTTTTCTTTGCGAGTCTATTATAACACAAGAAAATGAATAAAAATAGCGCTTTCATAATAAAAAATGCGTAAAAAAAGATTGCGTTTTCACACAATCTCGATTTTTAAAACTAAGCAGCTTTTGTTTTACTTTTAGAAACTTTAATAACAGGTCTTACTCCACCAAATTTATTGAAACCATAATCAGTAGAAACTTTACCTTGTTCATTAACCACTTTAAACATACCGCTATATTTACCGCTACTTAAAGTAGTATCACGTAACCAATAAGTACCATATCCGTAAGTCGCATCATTAATGCTCATCCAAGCACCTTGGCAGCGAGCATAGTCAGTTGTAACTGCAATTCTCTTAGATTGGCCGCTTAATGAATCATAAGAATTAAGTTCTTCTTCTGATAATGTAATGACTTTAGCTTTTGTTGTTTCATAATCTGCATCTTCCTCAACAACAGTTTGGGTATATTCAATGTCCTGTAAAGCAGAAGATTTAATATATTTATAATCTTCATCTTCATATATAGGGTTACCGTCTTCATCTTCTTTAGAATCAACACCCATTTGTGTTAACCAACCATAATCACCAGTGTTAGTTAAATATCTATTTAAACGAATATAAGATTTATTAGTTCCTTGATTAAAATAACCAGTTCTATTTTTATCGAAAGTTTTTGCAATTGCAAAATAAACTGCAGAAGCTGAAATTACATTTTCACTAATTAATGTATAATTTGAACCATCGTCGTCTAATACACGCCATTCGATATCTTCCATCTTAAACCAATAAGTTTCGCCAGCATTTAAAGTTTCGCCAGTACTTGCCTTATACATACCAGTCGCATTTACTTTTGCACTTGCAACCTTGTAATAATCAGTTCCATTCTTAGATACGATTTCGTTTTCTGATTCTTTACCTTCTGTTGAAGTTAAACCTAGGCTTGCAACTTCCTCTGCAGATACTTTTGTCTTAGGCATTTGGCCGAAAGTTACAATTTGTTCTCCTTTTTCATAAGTGATAGGAGTATCGCTATTAACATATTGTTTGATTTCATTATTGCATGAAGCTAAAGCTACTGTTGAAAGAACTAAAGCAGATGTTAGTAATATTTTATTTGTGTGTTTCATATTTTACACCTTCCATATATTTTAATTATAGTTAAATCTTATGTATTTGTCAAACCTTAAAGGCGACTTTTTGAAAGAGTTTTCATATTTTTTGAAAGAGTTTTCATAAATTAACTCTTTTTGCTATCTTTATAGGCAATATAATTCTTATAAAGGTCTTGTTTATTCAAATTAAACATTAGTGCAACTTCTTTGATTGCCTCTTTAGGCTTATAATTTAAACCAATTAATTTTTCGATTTCTTCAAAAGGATCTTCTTTAGCACTTTCTTCTTTATAGCCTTCTACAAGCACTATCATTTCACCTTTTAAGTTTTCCGCAACCTCGATCAGTTCACTTATCTTTCCACGTAAGAATTCTTCAAACTTTTTAGTTAATTCTCTACCGATAACAACTTCTCTATCGCCTAATACTTCTAGCATATCTTCTAGTGTTTCTTTTAAGCGATGAGGTGCTTCGTGGAATATTAATGTGTCTTTATAAAACTTAAATTCTTCAAGTTCTTTTTTTCTTTTAGTAGTTTTACTATCTAAAAAACCAATAAATGTAAATGGTTGAGGATTTAGGCCTGACGCAATTAACGCACTTATACCTGCGCTAGCTCCTGGGATTGGAGTAACAGGAATATTTTCTTTAATAGCGCGCACTGCTATATTATACCCCGGGTCCGAAATAACAGGAAGACCGGCGTCAGAGATAATTGCGACATTTTCCCCATTTTTCAAGCGATTAATAATTTCGTCTTCTTTTAACTCATTACTAAATTCGTGATAACTTAAAAGTTTTGTTGTAATTGAATAGTGATTTAATAAATTAATACTATTTCTTGTGTCTTCTGCATATATTACATCTACACTTTTTAGCGTCTCAACCGCCCTATAAGTTATATCATTTAAATTACCTATTGGAGTTCCGACTAAATACAATATTCCTTTATCATTTTTATAAGAATAGACTCTTTGCATGATTAATATTTAATCTTTCTAAGTGATTTTTCTCTTAAATCACGGTAATCGTAAACAATTTCAATTAATTCTTTTCTCTTCTTAGCGCTGATTGCAAGAGATTTTTCTAACTTTTCAAGGAATAAGTGTTCACTTGTATTGTATAAATCATCTAGCATTGAAATATCTACTAAATTTAAATATACAACGTTCTTAACAACTTCAGTTTTATCCTTGAAGAATTCAATAACTTCTTCAACTGTTTTAGATTTAGAGAATGTATATTCATCAACAATTTCTCTACCTAATTCACCTTGAATCTTAGATAAAAGAATC
>CAVGYR010000011.1:0-6996 GCA_963633325.1 uncultured Treponema sp. | reverse complement strand
CCGTCAATATCAATCATATAGATTGCAAGATCTAGGAATTTTAATTTTTCTTTTCTATTTAATAAACTTAAAAACATATATTATTTCTCCTTTACGTTTCCATTATAAACATCAATTATTTCTTTTTTGTTAATATCTATTGTAGGATGTGTATACAAAGGCTTCTCTACTTTTAAGCCTAAATTTTTTGCATTAAGTACTCCTTCTACAAGTACTTGGTTGCTTAAAGATGTTTCATTAGGATAAACGAATCTTATTCTTTTAGGCTCTATCTTGTATTTTCTCATAAGGTTTATGATATCAGTTAAACGTTCAGTTCTATGCACTAGTGCAATATTTCCATTATTTTTAACCATCAAACTTGCGACTCTTATAAAATCCTCAAGAGTAGCACAAATTTCATGTCTACTTATTGCTAAACTCAAATTCGGATTAGTGTGTGAATCTGCGTTTTTGATAAAGAATGGCGGATTAAATACTACCGTATCAAACGAACGAGGTGTAAGCATTTTATCTAGGAACTTAATATCAGCCTTAATTAAATTTATTTGAGACTCCTTATTATTTATTTTAACACTTTTTTGTGCTAAATGGTATATTTCATCTTGAATTTCAACGCCCGTTATATTTGCATTAGTTCTTAATGTTAAATAAAGCGGAATAGGTGCATTCCCTGTGCCTAAATCAAGAATACTTTTTGTAGATTTCTTGATACTTACAAAGTAAGCTAACATATTAGAATCTATTGAAAATTTATTAAGACTATCATCTTGATAAATTTTAAGACCAGGTACACCTAAAAGATCATGAATAACTTCCATTATATTAACCTTTGTTTACCATTTTCTTTTTACGCTCAACTATCTTAAAATCACTAAATTTAGGATAATCGAATGAATCATCATCTAAATATTTTATTTTAGCGCCTCTGTTTAATACATCAACACTAAGAACTTTCGCTCTACCTTTAGATGTTTCAACAATATCATTAATGTCAGGTGCATCACGACGTAATTCATCATAAAAATCATTTTCATAATTAATACAACAAAGAAGTTTTCCACATATTCCAGATATCTTAGTAGGGTTTAATGATAAGCCTTGGTTTTTAGCCATACGAATTGACACGTTTGAAAATTCAGTTAAGAATGTTTTACAACAAACAACAAGTCCACAAGGTCCTATTCCACCTATCTCTTTAGCTCCGTCACGCGTACCGACTTGTCTAAGTTCAATACGTGTGTGATAAGTTTCAGCTAATAGCCTAACAAGTTCTCTAAAATCAATACGTTGTTCGCTTTCAAAACTAATAATAAGTTTAGCCTTATCAAGTGTATATTCAGCTTCTAGAACCTTCATATCAAGTTTTAATTCGTTAACAAATTCCTTTGTCTTTGAAACTACACCTGCAGTTTCACTTGCATTAGACTCGAATTTCTCTAAATCTTCTTTAGTCGCAACTCTAACAATTTCTTTAATTTGTGCGATAGTCTCTTTGTCAATTATTTCTATTTCTTCTCCTGAAACAACACCTATTTCAAGCCCTCTAATTGTATTAACAACGACGTAATCATTAGGATTAACATGCAATTTTCCAAAAGAAAAGTAATACCTTTTCCCTGTTTTTTTAAATTGTACTCTTATAACTTTCATACGCACCTCACAACAAATTAAATGATAAACTTGTTAGAATATAGAAGACACTAACATTAGTATTATTTAATATATTATTTAATTTATACAAATATTCAAGTTTACTTAAGCATTCTTGATATGTATATTTATCTTTCAAATTTTCTATTTGATCAATATATATTTCAAAATTAAGTTTTGTTTTGCCTTTGAAAAGATATATCATATCTTCATAAGTCAAAATTAAAAGACTGATGTAATATTTAGCAATGTCCCTAGAAAAGCCTAAGGTTTTCTTTAGGGACTCAAAGTAGCTAACCTTATCAATTTCCGTTTCAAGATTAAAAAAATCTTTAAATGATTCAATCATCTTAATTACTTTAATATCATCGCTTAAGCGTTTAGCTTCATCTACATCTTTAGTTAATAAACTTAATATAGCCGCATTTTCGTGTTCTAAACCCTCGTTTATAAGTTCGATTCTAATAAAATTACTATCTAGTTCAGATAATTTAATTAATTGGCACCTAGATAATATAGTAGGTAAAATCTTTTTAGAATTTGTAGTTAACAAAATACCATAAAGGTCTTGTTCGGGTTCCTCAATGAATTTAAGTAAACTATTAGCGCTCGAAACATTCATTGTATCTACATCATTTATAATATATACACGTGGTCCGTCAATTTGACTTGTGTAGGAAAATTCTTCTTTTAAAGATAATATTTGATCTTTTGTAATAACATTAGATTTGTTCTTAGGATAAATTGTATAAACATTTAAAAATTCATCATTTAATATCAAACGACTCTCGTTCGAATTTAAATCCACGTCGCCGTTAGAATAAAGCATGCATGCAAAATAATGAGCTAATTCATTTTTACCTACACCCCTTGAGCCTTCAAAAATATAGGCATGGGCAAGTCTATTCTTCTTCTTAGCATTCTTTAAATATTCAATTTGTTTATGTTGATATTTTAACAAATCTAAATTCATATATCTTCCTATTCGATTCTTTGTATAATTATACCATATATTTCTTCAACTATTTCATTAACAGGTCTATCACCATTAATTTTAACTATACGATTAGGATACATTTCGCAAAGTTTAAGATAGCCTTCGTATATTTTCTTGTGGAATTCAAATTTTTCTTGATCTAATCGATCGATTTTATTATTTCTACCTTTTAATCTAGATAAACCAACCTCAGGAGTTACATCGATAAAGAAAGTAATTAGAGGCATGTATTTAGTCGCAAACCCATTTACCTCAAGCACTTTTTCAATACCAAGTCCTCTAGAGTATCCTTGATAAACTAAAGAAGAGTCAATATATCTATCGCATAAAACAATTTTTCCTTCATTAAGGGCAGGAATAACTTTTTCTTTCAAGTGTTGCATACGGCTCGCCGCAAACAATAAAGCTTCTGTCTCATCACACATAGCCGTATTTAGAGGATCTAATATGATTTTTCTAATATCCTCAGCTATTTTTACACCGCCAGGTTCGCGAGATAAAACAAGAGAATATTTACTTTCAAGTTTTTTCTTTAATTCCTCGATGATAGTAGTTTTCCCACTGCCTTCTCCGCCTTCGAATGTAATAAATAAATTATTTTTCATACTAAACCTCTTTAATAATAAACATGATACAAATATAATCCTTTAGGATTAGCGACTTTAGTAAAAATAAGTCTATCTCCTGTCTCTAATATACGTACAATTGTTTCTTTTTTCTCTTTTTTCTTTCCTATTTCTATAAGTAAGGCCATCATTTTTCTTATTTGATATTTTAAAAATCCAGTGCCTTTAAATACAAATTCTAAAGTGTTTTTATGTTTTTTAATATAAGCCTCATATATTGTTTTATTGAAATCCTTTAAAGGATTAACATCCATTGCACTAAAACCTTTAAAATTATGCGTGCCAATAAATAAGTTAATCGCGTCTTCCATCAAACTAAGATCTAGATTAGTCTCATAATCATAATAATTATAATCAAAGGCGCTAAATCTATCAGTCTTAATAAAATAACGATATTCTTTCTTTTTAGCACTAAAACGCGCATGAAAAGAATCTTTAATATAAGTTACTTTTAAAACTCTAATATCACTAACTAATTGCTTGTTCATCGCATAAATTAGTCTTTCAGGGGGTATCTTTTTAGACGTTTCAAAATTTATAACTTGTCCTTTTGCATGAACAAAACGATCTGTTCTACCCGACCCAATAACCTTGATGTTTTCATTAAAAATATTTGAGAAAGTCTTATTAAGTTCGCCTTCTACAGTTCTCTCTTCATTTTGAATTTGAAAACCGAAAAAATTAGTACCATCATATTCGATAACACATTTAATATTATAACTTAATTTTGACAATTATAACACCCACTAACAATAAAATAGTAAAGATACTAGCGACTAGATCTATTGGCTTAAAATACAATTTATCAACACTAGTTCTCTTACCTTCCATGATATAGCCTCTAGCCTCCATCGCATTAGCTAGGTCATCAGCTTTCTTGAAAGAAATAATAAACAGAGGTACAAGTAACGAAACTATTTGTTTAACTTTCTGTTTTAAATTAGATTCCGCAAAATCAACACCTCGGCTTGCTTGAGCCTTCATTATCTTATTTGTTTCTTCTACAAGAGTCGGAATAAAGCGTAAAGATAGAGACAACATCATTGAAAAAGTACCTACAGGAACATGGAAAACCTTTAGTGGCTTTAGTATCGCCGCAAATCCTTGGTTAATCTCTTGATACCTAGTTGTAAATGTTAATAAACTTGTAATAGAAATCATTAAAATGATACGTATAACAATTGCAAAAGCCTTAATTAAGGCTACATCATAAATATTAAAATCATAATGAACCCAGTTCATATTTGTGTAATATGAACTTATATTAAGTTTATCTAAACATTGACTGTATTGACACAAGAAACACAAACAAAAGATAATTAACCAATATAAAAATTTAAAATTTATAAACTTTGAGAATGTAAATCCTAAGCCAACTAAAACAATTATAGTTATAAGTTGATACAATCCAAAATAGAATTTAAATGAATACATTAATTCCATTGGATTTGTCTCACTAGGAGTAGCATATGTTAATTGCAAAACAAAAGTGAAAGTCATTACAAATAACACCGGTTTTAATCCTTTTAACATTTTTAACAATGGGATACGTGATATTATTACAACAAATAGGAATACTGCAGAGAATCCAAGTAGAGCATATATGTTTAATGGGATCAAGAATAATAAAACAATCCAAACTATAGTTAAAATAATTTTTAAACGTGGATCAATTTTATAAATAAAGGAATTACCTGGTATATATTGTCCTATTGTAATATTAGTCATGATATACCTCCTCTAAATTTTTAATTAAAGTATCTAAATCAGTAATATCATAGCTTAAATTCAAATCTAAATTTTGATTTAAATAATCAATAGCCTTTAAAACTGATGGTTTTTCTAAGTGATAATTTTTATAAATTTCATCTTTAAAAAGTTTCACTTTATCTCCATCGTAGGCTACTTTTCCTTTATCCATAACTATCATTCTATTAGCGTATTTATATACATCATCCATAGAGTGAGAAATTAAAATTATTGTCTTTTCCATCTTTTGATTGATTTTCGAGAATAATTCCATTGTTTCTTTAGCGCCTTCTGGATCTAATCCTCTTGTTGGCTCATCTAAGACTAAAATATCAGGATTATAGGCAAGAATTCCTGCGATTGCGACTTTTCTCATTTGTCCACCGGATAAATTAAATGGTGACTTTTGATATAAAGCTTCATCTAGTCCTACAAGTTTTAGCGCCTCAATAGCGCGGGCCCTAGCTTCAGCAGAACTAAAGCCGAAGTTTTTAGGCGCAAATTCTACGTCCTTTAATACTGTTTCGTCAAACAATTGATATTCAGGAAATTGGAAAACAAAACCAACTTTTTTTCTAATCGGCATTAATTTAGGATTTTTACGCTTTTTAGGTGTTAATACATTACCTAAAACATCCACACTTCCTCTTGTAGGCAGTAATAGACCATTTATATGTTGAATTAATGTGGATTTACCACTTCCTGTGTGTCCTACGATAGCTACAAACTCATGCTTATCATTAATAGTTAAATTAACATCTTCGATAGCCGCAACTAAATCCCTTTTATTTACGCCTTCATAATCATGCGAGGTATTTAAGAATTTAATTTCCATAAAGTATCTATTAACCTCGTTTCTTTTTTTAATACAGGATTATTTAAACATGTTTTATATAATTTTAAATTAAAAGGCATATCTAAACGGCTTTCAGTTAAAATTGTTTCATTTTTAAATATATCTAAAGGTTTACCTTCACCAATAATTAATCCGTCTTTAAGTACAATAACCTTGTCAGATAAAGCAGCTAAATCAAGATCATGAGTGATTGTAATTATTGTTTTATGATATTTTTCTTTAAGTTCGCATATTAAAGAAGTTATATCTTTTACTCCCTCAGGATCTAACATAGATGTAGCTTCATCTAAAATTATATATTTAGTATTTAAGGCAAGAATACCTGCGATTGCGACACGCTGTTTTTGTCCACCCGACAAAGACTCAGGGGCTCTATCAAGGAATTCTTTCATTCCTACTTTTTCACTATATGTATCAATTAACTTTAACATTTCTTCGCGATCAATATTTCTATTTTCTAAACCAAACGCGATGTCATATTTAACATTGACACCAACAAATTGGTTATCAGGATTTTGGAATACAATACCAACTTGTTGTCTTACTTCTTCTACATTTTCTTCACTTAATATAACACCATCATAAATTATATTACCTTTATCAGCTTTAATAAGTCCAACAAGTAATTTAGATAATGTGGATTTACCGCTACCATTATGTCCGATGATAGAAACCCATTCGGAATCATTAACAGTAAATGAAATCCCTTTAAGTGCATGATCTGTTTGTGTATAACTATAGTCTAAATTTTCTACTTTTATCACAATTATCACTCCTTATTTTTAACATTAGTTATTTTACCATAAATATATACTTTTATGTATGTTTTTTATTTGAAGTTGAAAAAAGGCCTCAATTTTGAAGCCTTATAATTATTTAAATGTTAGAGTGAAACCTTCCTCTTTTTTTGATTCATACATTGCATTATCTGCCTGCTTATATAAATTGTTAAAATCGATGTCAGTGTTATTAAAGAAAGTTGCGCCAAAAGATAAATATAATTTGGTCCCCTTAATTTCTTCTATATTTAATGTCGTTATATTATTAATTATTTTATTAACTAAGACTTTAGCAGCTTCTTCAGTGCATACACCGCAAGCGTATACTGCAAATTC
>CAVGYR010000010.1:5423-25824 GCA_963633325.1 uncultured Treponema sp. | reverse complement strand
AACACTGATACCGTTAACGTATTCACCCTTAACAGTAGATGGACGGCTCTTTACAAGTACAGAGTAGATAGCTTTGAAGTTTTCAGCTAACTTTTCAGCACCGAAAGAAACCTTTCCGAATGGAACTTGAATATTTCCTGACTTATCGCAACGATATTCAACTTTACCATTCTTAATATCTTTGATAGCTCCAGCGATGTCTGTAGTAACAGTACCAGTCTTAGGGTTTGGCATTAAGCCTTTAGGTCCTAAAACACGACCAAGACGACCAAGTTGTCCCATCATGTCTGGTGTTGCAACGATAACATCGAAGTCAAACCAACCTTGTTGGATCTTGTTGATATATTCAACTTCTCCAGCATAATCTGCACCATTGTCTAATGCTTCTTGAACCTTAGCACCACGAGTGATAACTAAAATTCTACGAGTCTTACCTGTACCATTTGGAAGAACGATAGCACCACGAAGGTTTTGTTCAGCCTTAGTTGGGTCTAGGTTTAGACGGAATGCAGCTTCAACAGTTGCGTCAAACTTAGTTGTAGATGTTTTTGTAACTAATTCGCAAGCTTCAACTAATGAATACTTCTTGTTACGATCTACTAACTTAGCAGCTTCAGTATATTTTTTTCCTTTCTTCATATATATCCTCCTAAAAATGTGGTTTAAACGGGAATACCTCCCACAAGTTTTTAGAATTGTATCTAAAAAGATTCCAATCCTTTAACTTTTAAGGCCTAGATTAGTCCTTAATTTCGATACCCATGTTGCGAGCTGAACCAGCAATAATGTTCATAGCAGCATCGACATCATTTGCATTTAAGTCTGGCATCTTCATTTCAGCAATTTCTTTTAATTGAGCTGTAGTGATTGAACCAACCTTTGTAGTTTTAGCGTTACCAGAACCCTTTTCAACCTTAGCAGCTTTCTTTAATAAATCTGATGCAGGTGGTGTCTTTACAACGAATGTAAATGTACGGTCCTCATAAACAGAAATAACTACTGGTAATACATAACCCATCTTGTCCTTAGTTTGATCATTGAATTGTGAGCAGAAACCAGGAATGTTTACTCCGGCTTGACCTAGAGCAGGTCCTACTGGTGGAGCTGGATTAGCTTTACCGGCTTGAATTTGTAGTTTTACTTGTTTTACAATTTTCTTAGCCATAATAATTAATCTCCTTCTTTACAGAATGTGGTATTAACGGGAAATCATTAAGATTTTTCCTTCCACTCCCACGATATTGCATATACGTGCTAATAAATTGTATCATTTGAAATATGAACTGTCAACTATTTTTTAAAAATATTTTTAAGTGTTATTACATTTATTATTTCATTAACAATAAAAACTTAGATGTAAAGAAAAAAGACACAATTTCTAGTGTCAATTTTTTACATGATGATATTCTATTTTCATCATACGAATTAGTCTATTTTCATTAAAATATATTTATTTTTGACATACTTCAATCTTGCATTCATGTTTAAGCGTCTTAGAATTGTTAGCTATACCAATAAGTAAGACTTTATCTTTATATTCTCCTAATAAATTAACAAATTCTTTGTCTCTTATTCGTTTAATCCTATTATTAATCGTTTAAGTAGGTTTAGATTAATCATAAAGAATTTTTCTTAATTATTATATGCTATAAATAACAAGTCTCTAATATGATATTTATATTCATTAATAACACTATTTATTGTTTATTCCAGCGCAAATCCTCAATTGCATTAACAAATTCTTCTTTAATTTCTTTATTAGGAATATAACATTTTCTTTCTTCTTCATCAAAAGCTAAATAACCATAATGAATAAGAACTGTTAAAGCTGCATCGTAAGAATTTACCTTTGTTAAATCGTTACTAAACTTTATGACTTTCACATCTACACGCTCATTATCTATAAGTCTTGCGATAGCATCTTTAAGTTCACCATTGTTATAATTAATATATTTTGTTATAGCCTCTCGCGAAGAAGTTTGACCCCAATAATTGTAACATTTACCTGAAATTATAGCCTTGATAACCGATACAGGATTATACATTTCAACACCATTTAATCTATAACCATCGTACCAATCTTTAAATAAAGTAAAATCTCTATTGTATTTAGTACATAAATCTTTAACCTCGTTTTCGGTGAATCCTATGTAAGGTGCAAACTCTCTAGGATCTAGCATATTATCTTCTTTAAATACATTAAGCCCCAATTGAGATTTAGATCTTTTAATAGGTAATATACCCGTCATATAAACTAAGTCGATACAAGCTGATACATCACTAGATTTAAACAAACTTATTAAAAACATTAGATATTCATCACATAGTTTAGTATTATTTTCTTGTTTCTAAATATTACATCCCAATCATCAATCAAAAAAACAAAACGTTCATTTAATTGAGAGTTGATTGGAATCAATGCATCTTGTACCAACATATCAGTTAAATCAATTTGTTCAGTAAATTTTTCTTTTAAATCATTTAATAAATATTTTTCTATTTATTCGACAAATGATTCTTTTTTCTCTAAACCAGTATAAACAGCTCCCGTATCTATCCATATAACATTATGTTTGTTTAGATGTTCTTCGTAAGTTGAATCTTTAGAAATTGCAAGTTTATCAAATAACTCTTTTGAGTTAGCACCTTTAGAATAATAAGCATTTAACATTGATATAGCTAATGTTTTGCCAAATCTACGTGGCCTAGTTACACATAAATACGAATCCTCAGAACCTAACACACTATTGCATTGATTTATAAGCAAAGATTTATCAATAAATATTTTCGATCTCATATATCTAACAAATTTAACATTGTTTTTATTTAAAAAAATTGACATATCATCAGCTCTTTTCATTTTATTAATTTTAACATAATTTTGCTAAATTTGCATTAAAACATCGTAATGTTAAAAAGTTTTTACTCTTAGTTTTATAACAATTGTAATGATATCATTTTGAAGTAACTAAAAAAATGCACGCTTTAATCTCATAGATTACATTTATCATACCTTTCAAATCAATCCGTCAATGTTATTTAATTGTTTTGCGAAACAATCTATTAAAACTATATACCTAACATTAAAAGAAATCCGATTATT
Organism: uncultured Treponema sp.; assembly: GCA_963633325.1. GTDB lineage: Bacteria > Bacillota_I > Bacilli_A > Acholeplasmatales > Anaeroplasmataceae > JAEELC01. The sequence goes on along the minus strand of CAVGYR010000010.1, from coordinate 22,721 downwards.
GAAAAAGTACAAAATAGCATATATAATGGCAAATATTAATACAAAAAATAGGAGGGTTATTTTATGAAATGTTGTGATTGTGGTCAAGAAATTGGTGATGAAAAATTTTGTTCATTTTGTGGTGCTTATCAACGCAGTACAAAAACGCTAACTACATCTAATTCTAATGTTACAAATACAAATCATGTAACAAGGACATATTACTCAAGTAATTTAAGAACTACAACAGCTATATTAGCTTTTTACCTTGGCACTTTAGGAATTCACAATTTCTATTTAAAAAACATGGTAATAGGTTTTATACAATTAATTTTAGGGATGTTTTGGATTATATTATGGATTTATGGAACATTTTTAAGTACAAGCCCTGGAATAGTTTTTATATTTAGAAATCTTTTTTTAATCATATCAGGAAATTGGGCTATTATTGACTTTATTCGTATTGTGTGTGGCTCAATGAAAGATGGTAACGGCAAAACAATATAAATCACTAAGATTAAATTCATATTAAAAACAAAAAGTTGTAAAATAATTTTCAATCAAGAAAGTTAAATTACAACTTTTTATCATTCTTATTACACAATAATCCCGAACTCAAAAAGTCAACTAAATATAAATATTAATAATGTACAAACAAAATTCTTATTTAATGTTTAGATAATATTGAATATAAACCTTTATCTATTCCAAGTTTAGTGGCAGTTACAAAGTAATCAGAAAATTGCATAATATTATTAAATAATATGTAATTAGACCATTCAAACAAAAATTTATCATTTCTATTTGAAATATCATCATCAATGTATGATATAACTTTTTTAGTACCATCTTCTAACAAATAAATACTAAATAGGTCATCTTTATCTAATGAATACTTATCAATAAGTTTAGTATTATCGTTATATATATTAAGATCTTTATTTAGGTCACTTAATTCATCTTTGATAATATTTTTGTCAATGTTTCTGCCAACAAATGCATTAAAATACGAGCTAGCTAACAAACGGAAATCTTCTTCTCTCGAAGGTGATTTTAAATAGTTTAAGAACAATTCAAATGAATTATTAGATACTTCATACTTGTTACTAACTAGTTTAGAAGGCAAGAAATCTTTATTAAAGAAAAGATTAGTTTGTTCTTGATATTTATTAGTTAAATCCCTATAGTTAAAACTAAATACACGAAAATTCTTAGAAAATAATATTGCGTCGCGCTTAATTGAATCACTATCTAAAATATTATTATGAAATTTAAAGCCGTCCACGAATACCGCAACTTTATAAGCACTATTTATATTAGTTAACACGAAATCAGGTTTAGAAGGCGTTAGAACATTTTCATTTGCGTCTAGAGTAACTTGAGGTTCAATCTCCCATGTTTCATTGTTAAACACACCGACGTATACATTTTTATTATTTACTGTTTTTATATTCCAAGAATCAGAAGATTGTTCAAGCTTATCTAAGAATATTTTTTCAAGCTCACTTTCGCTAGACTCATCAGTATATCCATCTAGAACTTCTCCTAAATAATCATAAACAAATTTTCGTTTAATGATATCATGATATTTTTGATTTTCATATGTTCTTAGACAACTATAACAAGAAGAATCAGGATCACAATTAGGGCATTTTTGTGCATTATTAAACGCATTAATTAAAATGTGAAGAATTATATTCTTATCATTAAGACGTTTAACATGTCCGGCACCGCCCGGTGTCTTATCATATAAAACATAACTATAATTATTACCACCATCATAGTAATATTCTAAACAACCAGCAATTTCTTTAGATTCAATATTAAGTTCTTTAGCACTAGCTAAAATTAAAGCTTGTAAAATTGAATAAGCTTCATCATGATTTTTAATAGGTTCTGTTAAAAGAGGACTCTTAATTTTGATTTTACATACATCAGTTTTAAATGTATAGCCTAGTGAGAAACGTTCAAGATCGACATCTTTTTTGCATGGATAGCCATTAGGATCTTTATGATTCTTTTTTGCAAATTTAAATCTCGAAGTCATTTCTTCTGCATACCCGCAAATTGGGCAAACAAAGAAATCAGAAGAATTTAACATCGCCATTTCGCCGTCGTTTCCAATAAGGGATAATGAGACTAGCGTATTACATATTTTAAATTCACTATTAATAGGTTCATCAGTATAATTAAAGAAAGAAGCTTCTGTACGATAAGTTTTTTCAGGTTTAATTAAAGAAGGCTTTTTAATCTCGTTATCCGCAATAAACCCAAATTGTGGAATTAAGAAAGTCTTAATACTGCGCGTATCAAGAGGACTCTTGCAGTGAGTGCATTCGCTCATAGGATGTTTTTTACCTATTTCAACCTTAACGCTAGGAATAACATTTAAAAATTTACAATTTTCACATGTAATATAATCATATTTCTTTAAATCGATGCCAGGCATTTTTTTAATGTAACGAGAAGTAATAAGTTTGTCGTTTGCGACTACCTCGCTCCCCGGCGCATATTCAGATATTGCCATCGATAAGTCTCTGGTAAGTTCAATATCATTAAAATCATTTTTATTTAATTCAAGTTCAACAGTATCAACAGGAAAACCATATTTAGGTAAAATATTATTTTTTGACAAGAAACTTATTATACGTTCTTCCCTGTAATTTTTAATTCTATTTTTTAATTTATAAATTTCATAACTTTGACTTTTAACTGCTTCACTAAGGGCTTCTTCTAAAATTTCAAGTTCTTTTAAATAAACTTTCCTTACGATATATAAGCTAGGGTAATCAAGTTTTTCTTCACTAAATAAATAATTAACCCATGAGAAATTTTCAATACCAAATTTTTCGTGTAATATACTAGGAATTGAACGTTTCAAATAATTTTTCAATTCTTCTCTTAATGCGCTTGGTTTCGTTAAAAATTCGTGTAACGCATCATATCCACAAACACCTGTTTCCGCATTTTTCTCAAGCATTGTTTCTACGGTATCGAAATAGTTAGGATATAATTTAAAGAAAAATGATAGAGCTGATGAATATAAGTGTCTAATGCTAATCTTTTCATTTTCAACCTTAAACATCGGAGGTAAAATCTTACCTGAGATCATATCGCATGGAGAATTAAAATAATTGAAGTCGTGATTTGATTTGTTACAAAATGTAATCGCAAAAGCAGCAGAATTTTTAGATCTACCAGCACGTCCGGCTCTTTGAGCATAATTTGCGGCACTCGGTGGCATATTCCTCATAAATACTGTTTCAAGCTCACCTACATCAACACCCATTTCAAATGTAGTTGAACACGACAATACGTCTAGTTTTTGTTCTTTAAATAAGTTTTGATAGTTATAAGCTTCTTCGTTGTTAAGTTGAGCTGTATGCTCTACAACGCGTAATGCATTAATCTCTAAATCGTTATACATTCTATAATAATGATTATTCTTATTTATAACATCAACATCTATTTCTTCTAAATTACCAGTGCAGTTGAATGTTGGGCATACATTCTTTACATTTAAGAATGTAATCTTATTACATTTATTACATCTAAACCATTTTCTTTTATCAAGTGTAAGATTAGATAATTTAACTTTGTAATGATTTTTACTATCTTTAGACATTATAAAACGCTCGAAAAATTGTGTCCAAAATTGTTTTAAGAGTTCTATAACTTCACCTTTATTAATATTAGGATTATCTACCTCAAGAACCCTTGTCAAATAATCTAAACGTTTATTAGTTAAATGGTCTTTTTGTGGCACGAAAGACTTAACATATTTATCACCATTTAAAAGTAAATAACTAAATTCGATGCCTTTATAGGCAAAGAATTCTTTATCTGATAAAGTCATATAATAATTGTAATCTATAGCCGCATCTGACAACATCGTCATAGTGAAAAACATACAAATATCTTTTACTTCATCTTCAGTTAAATTACGCTTTCTACTTCCGATAAACTTAATAGACGAATTAAAGTTAAGGGCTAAAAGGCCTAAACTTGTAAGAGAATTAGATTTAGTCGATGTTACAAGTTCTTTAAGTATTGCTTTATAGGCTAGTTTTTCAAAATCAGGAGTATAGTGATCGTTATTTGTTAAATTTAGATAATCATCTAGAGAAAGAATATTATCATTTTTTATCTTTAATGATAGTTTGTTAATAAAACTATTCATTTCAAGTTCTTCACAGTTTTCTTTTAAAACATCACATATAAGTCTACCATACAACAACATATCGTAAGTTGTCGAGAAATAACTTGCAAAATAAGCTGCAGCTTGACGACTATCAGAGAAGGCGATAAATTGTTTGGCTTTAGCAACTTTATCGACTGTTTCACTAGGAACGTCAAAATCATCGAAATCAGATACTGAAACTTTCTTAGTCACTAGTTCGTGTCTTGGCAAATCCTCAAATAAGGCCGTTCCAATAACAGCGGTTGACGCATCTTGTCCTGAGAAGAAACCGCGCAATATTCCTCTTCTATTTACGTTTTCGCAACAAACACATTTACTTACAATTCCATCTTTTTCATTAGTTGTTTTAACTTTAATGACTTTGATAAAATCAGATTCATTGTGACCACACGATTTCTTTTTGATTAAATTAGTATCTCTTATAAAGCCACAATGAGGACAAAGTTCGTATTCTTTTAGGTCATTTTCCTCGACATCATCTTCAGTAATAAAGGTGGCTTTGTCACCTATATAAAATGCCTCTTTAATTTCTGATGTATCAGCACTACTTCTTTGAACTAAGAAACTTTGTTCATCAATATAACCTAAAATATAAGGCGCATGGCACTCTTTACATGTTACAATTTCAAATACTTTAAATTCTTCACCGTTTTCATTCTCTACAACATTTTTTCTAGTCAAAAACAAATCTTTATGTGGTGGAAGAGTTACAAACACGCCTTCCGTTGCTCGAATAAACATATGGTATCTTGCATCAAATAGTTTTGAATCATTTTTGCATGCTTTAGAGGCAACCTCGACAAACGCATTAATTTCTTCTTCATTAAAAGAAGTGAATTCTTCTAATTCTAATATACTACGAGGCTTGTTTAAGAAAAGTTTGATACTTCTAAATTTATTATCATACAAAAGAACATCATATAGATATTCTGCTAAAGTGCATTCATTAATATTAAAATCGTATTGTTCTTCGATTTTATTAATTATATCAATGTCTGAGAATCCTTGATTTATTAAATTATTTACAAATACATAAAATTCTTTATCAAGATTAGTTTTAAAAGAATCTTCTATTTGATTAACACGACTAGCTCTAATAATATCTTCTTCTTTAAAGGTTAAAGATGTTAAATTATGTGCAAATTCAAGAACTTCTTTATCGGATTCTTTATCACCTAAAGTCGCACTTGTTAAAATAAAACGAACTTTAGGATTATTGATTTTTGCAAGAAGTCTACGCATTAACATCGAAACTTCAATACCTGTTGAACCAGTATATGTATGTGCTTCATCTAAAACAATATATTTAAAATATTTTGAGTTTGTTTCATTAAAGAATACATTATCTTCAGGGCGAATCAATAAATATTCTAACATCGCATAGTTTGTAATCAAAATATGTGGTGGTTTCTCTTTCATCGCTTCACGAGATATTCTCTCGTTTATAAGTGGATTTTCTAAACGGGTTTCATCTTGCCTATTTTCATTAAGTTTTTTATATTGTGCTCTTGCATCATTTTCTTTATATTTTGTTTGACCTGTATAACAACCAAACGTTATATCAGGATAATCAATAAATGTTTTTCTAAGTCTATCAATTTGGTCATTCGCAAGTGCATTCATTGGGTAAATAATAAGAGCTCTTACACCATCAGTTAATGTACCATTTTCTTTTTCACGCATTAAATAATTAATTATTGGTAATAAGAAACATTCTGTCTTACCTGAACCAGTACCTGTAGATACAATTAAGTTTTCGTCCTTGCTTGCCTTAAGTAAAGCTTCTTCTTGGTGATGATGAAGGTTAGGTATGTTATAGATACGTTTGATATACTTAAAATCACTAGATAAAACGTTAGAATCTATAAGTTCTTTAACAGACTTACCCTTTAAAAATGAATTTGTCACATCAAGGTATGGGCCTTTTTCAAATGTTTTATTTTCTCTAATTGCGCGCTCAAATAACTCTTTATAAGTCGCATCGTTTATATCAAACATGGTATTAAGATATCTATGATATTTATTTGTAATATCAACACTTGCCTTAATAATATTAAAACTCATAATTTTAATCCTCAATTTCAATTAAATGTTTGTATTCATCATTAAATACAGACATAAATTCTTTTTTCCCTTTGGCATCTAGCTTCTTGTAATGTGCGTTAGGATAAATTTGTTGTTCATCTTTTTTTACAAAAAGACACCCATAATCAACACCGCCATCATCTTTTGTAAGTATTACGATAGAATTAGGGTCATTCTTGTCTAAAAACATAATCAAAACATTAATTATATTTTGATATCCTAAATTATAATCAATAGCTAATCTTGCGCGGTAATAAACAAAATTATTCATAATATCACTATCTGTAATATCGATATCATCGTTGTATATTCCGTAAAGTTCTGAATCAGGTTCTTCGAGAGTGAAATCTGCATATGTAAGATATTTAAATCCGTATAATACGTAATTACGGCCGTAAAGCTTCTTCGAATATTTAGCCTTAGAATCTTGATAGCCAAGAAGTTTAATCTTAGTGTTACCTAATTTAGATAAATTAATTAATTTTTTTCTAATAGGTTCATTATTTAGAGGGATAGAGATAGTAGATACGTCAAAATCTCCGTTTTCATCTTCTTCAATTTCATAAACATATATATCGTAGAACGATGTATCAATGTCACAAGTCAAACTAAACTTTTTATCTACAACTTGTAAATCTTCACAAAGTTTAATATTATCCTTGTAAATTGTGACAGTATAATTTTCGTCGCCTTCGATATCTAATACTCCGTCAAGTGTAAAATTATCAAAATCCGCAATTAAATTAACGTTATTTAATTTAGATTTGCAAATTACGTTAAATAATGAATATTGCTTATTATTTAGGTTAATATAAACTTCTTCTTTTTGTTTTGTTCTATCCTTAAACCAATAATAGATTCTACTTAAATCATAATATGCGTTTTCACCACTAGATACATTAATTTCACTTTCTTCATCAGCTAGAGATGCATTTAAAGATGTAATAACACACTTAGAGAAATTGAAAGGTCCTGTGACATATAGGCGCGAATACTTATTTTTAAAATTCTTAATGTTTATGTCACTTGGTTTCATAGATTCCCATTCGCTGTTTAAACTAAATTTATAGAAGAAAGCAGGTATATCAAAATAAATATTGTAAATATTATTATTTAATTTTAGTTCGAATTTTATCTTATTACCTTCTACAAGTGAACAATAACTTTCGCTATTTTGATTTCTGTCAGAAAAATTAAATGTAAATATACTACATACATTATTAGATTGCCAGTACCCATCACGAGAACTAATATTATGGTTTATATTAATGTTTGAACCAAATTTAATTTTTGCAATATCGCTAAATACATAAGGCGCACCAATGAATTCATACGCAAAATCTTTAATATAACAAATGTCGCCTACACTAATTTGTTTATGATTCTTAGGATATACTAATTGAATATTATATAAGCCGTCACTTAATATATAATCCTCTAAATCAATCATATAACCGTTTGTTTTAAGTTCATCTAATAATTTAAATTCTAGATATTTATGATCTGCTATACGATTTTGTCTTCCGTTAATTACTAAGCTAATACCCGCAAGTGTTGTTTCTTCAGCCTTAATAATAAGTTTTGGTAATTTATTATAAATGTTATAATTAAGATTATTATTAACTAACGAGGCACCCTTAACAGGATAACTCTCGCTTAGTCCCTCAGTTAATTTTTGACCTACTTGAATACCTACATTATTATCTAGTGAAATAATTTGACCCATTGAAACATTTGCATAAGTTCGGTATAAATTATCCACAAAAGGAGTTAAAGTTAATGATTCACCGATTATTTGAGGGTAAGATAGGGAATTAGAATAAATACATATTTCGCCTTCTGGGACAATATTATTTTTATAATTGATATTCTTACCTTGCGAGTCAAACAATCTAATATTAGATTCTTCCATCTTATATTTTTTAAGTTCTTTATAAGAACTTTTTAAAATAATTTGAAAACTAGACAATATATTATTAGTGCCAATAGGATACATTATCTTTTCAAGATAACAACCTATTTTATCTTGTTTAAAATAGTCATCACAGTTTATTACAATAGGGTCACTTGAGTCATTAATATAAATTTCCCACGTAATTTGTGATTCAGGAGTTTCAGTAATTAATCTTTGTTTAGGTAAAATAAGAGTTAGTGTATCATTATTAATTGATAGTACAGGGCTATGGTATAAAACTTCACCTTTTGTGCCTGTTTTAGATTCTTTAACATAATTTTTCTCTTTATTAAATCTACCTTTAGGTTCACTAATCCATACATTTAATAAATGATTTATTCTGTTGCCGGTTTCGTTAATTTGTTCATCGGACCAAAAAGCGCCGTCAATTAATTTTAAGATACGTCTAATTCTATTTTTAAATGTTCTCTTAGTCTCTTTAAATTCTAGCAAGCATGATGTATGATGCATTACGCCGTTAGCACCAAGTTTAATTGCATTAATTAAGGCATCAAACTCTTTTTCTTTTTCTACATCTTTTAAGTTATTTATATTACGCTCTAAATCAATACGATAGAAATCAAATAAATAATCAAACAATTGATTAGCACTATGATCACACACAAATGAATGCATGGTTATATTATCAATCTTAAATGAAAAATCATCAGAATAAATTTTCGTGTTATCCTTCATTATTTTCGAGAAAATATCATTAATATATTTTTGATTAGGAGTCGAAATAGATACGCCGTATTCCTTTTTGAAATTTGGCCAAAATTCGCCTCTACCATGAGCGTTATTGCATTTCATCGCATATCTAACAAGACCTAGTGCGAATAATTTATTGTGCTCTGGTTGATATTCTTGAGGATTTTTATTAAAGCGATTTAGCTCGTCTTTCATGTAATTATGAAGAATTTCTTCTTGTGATTCACTTAAGACAATATCACCTAGTAATGTCTTAGCTTTAAATTGATCATAAACATATTTAATAAATTTTTCCTCATCATTTAATACAAGGCCATTTATATGTCCGACTACAAAATTACCTTTTTTTACTTGGTATTTTTTCTTACTTCTTTGATATTTTGTCTTAATTTTGTTTAATTCTTTTTTAAATTCGGGACTATCCACATCTTCTTCTAAAGTAACATAAATTTTAACATCCTTTAACTCGCAATCATTTATAATCTTTTTAACGACACTAAGATTACCATAAGGTTTAAGCATTTTAACATATGCATTATAGTCAAATTTAATAGCTTTATTTTTATCTTTAGAATTTGAATTAAGTGTTCGGCTAGCGCGTGAAAATATAAGAATGCCTTTTCCGTCTTTAACGAATAGTTCTTTATCTAATAAACTATCTATGTATTCACTATGTTCTTGATATACTTTATAACAAAATATTTTTTGTGCTACAGCCCATGCATTTATTATATCTTTAGCCGTATTAACAATAGTAAAACATTCATTTTTATACTGTATAAAAACAGGTATAACATTTTGTTTTCTATATTCTAGTTTATTTGTAACATTAATTTCACTTATCATATTAAGCCTCCCATTGCTTAACTACATTATTTCATATTTGATTAATATATAGGTCACCTAAAAAGAGACAAATAAAATAATATAAAATAAGTTCTTAATTTATTTAAGATTTATATAAAACTAAATGATACATTATTAATGTATTTAACAAAAAATTCTTTGAAATAGTCCTTGATTGAATAAAAATTATAGAAAAAGGATCAACCTGCACGAAAACAAGTTAATCCTTTAATATTTAATCTTTATTATTTAATTCTTGTTTTATCTCTTCAATTAGTTCTTGTTTTAATTTTTCTTTGTCATCGTCTTTTTCACTTTGCCTAACAGTCTTTTTTATAGAGAAAACTTCTGAAACAACTATAAAACCAAACGATGTAACAATTAATACAATTACTAAGAATCGAGATAAAGAACTATTTAAACTAAAAGCTGTAATAGTTTTAGTATATTTACCAACATAGTTAGCGCTAGTAATATAATAATAATCATTTGTCTCTTTAGAATAATCACAAATAGAATTATTATCGCCTTTAGTCACAAACCCTAATTCCGTTTTATCTACAATTCTATGTATTACATAAATGTTTTCTTCATCATTAAAGTATACAATAATATCGCCTTTATTAAGATCATCATATTTGTAATCTTGATCGAATATTATAGTAGAATTGGCGTTAATTGTAGGTTCCATTGAGTTCGTCGGAACATAAGATATCGAATAGCCAAAGAATTTAGCTATCGAATTGTTTTTAGTAGCTACCACATTAGCTATAATAAAATATAATAAAATTAAAATAACAATAGATAATAAAGCACTAATAATATATTTTATAATACGCTTCATAATTACATCTTAGTTTTCTTTTGTACAAGGGTTCTATTTTTACCAACTACTTTTCTTGTATCAAGATTATCAATTTCTTCTTTTGATAATTTCTTAGTTTTAACAACAGTACGTCTCATACCAACAAGTTTATCATACTTACGTGGTTCAATAACGATTGGTTCAATTGCCTTATATTGATTTGGTATAGTATCTATATCAAGTCGTGTAGAAACCATAAATAGATTTAGTGATTCACCTGTAGGTGTTAATCTAGATTCTTCATATTCAATATGAAGATCATTACGACCTCTCTTGCGTTGTGCCTCACGTTTTCTATTCTTGAAGGCCTTGAAGAATGCAAGTTCTTCTAGACGTGCTTTTTCGCGCTCACGAGCCTTCTCTTCTTCGATAGCTTTTAGTACATCATTAAAAGATAATCTATCACTATCTGTATAGTCTCTACGTGATTCAAGTTTCAATGTAGGATCTGTATTGTATAAGTCTAGAGTTAAGCAGTTAGTTACGTCAAATATTCTTAATTTAGTACGCTCACGTTCTTGATGGTTATCGCGCCCTCTAGAGTGGAAACCATAATGTTTACGCTTTTCTTCTTTAAGAAGGGCCTCTTTACGCAACATTTCGTCTTTCTTTTTGCGTAATTCTTCTTGTTGTTTAAGAGCTTCTTCTTTTCTCTTTTGTTCAAGAAGTTCTTGATTTTTCTTTTCTTCAGTTTCTTTACGAATTTGATCAATCTTTTGTTGTTCAAGAATTATCTCTTTACGACGTTTCAATTCTTCTAAGTGTTTAAGTGCATCAGTCTCTTCATCACGAGTCTTATTAAGATCGATCTCTTTTTCTTCGCGCAAAACCTTGATACCTTCGTATCTGTCACTAGCTTCGCTAATTAAAACATCAATATCTTTACCAATTTCATCTAAATCATCATCTTTATAATTAAACAAAACTGGGCACATTTGATTAGTAATCTTAAGCATTTTGCGAATAGCTTCACGCATCGATAATTCACTTGCGACACCATTAGCTAAACTTTGTTTGTATTCTTCGTCAAATAACTTTCTAGCTTCTTCTAGATACATCTCAGAGAAAGTATATTCGTCTCCCTCTAGAACTCCAGACTTCATATCTATTGCATGTCTCTTTTTGTCGTTTAGAGTTTCACCTGAGACACTATCAAGCGTTAAATCGCCTGTAACATTTTGTCTGTGGTACATTAATGTATTTAAAAGTACTAAAGATAAAGAGTCAAGTTTAGGTTCAACAGTCTTATCATTAGAGAAATCTACATCGTTAACACCTATGTTGTAACTTACTGAAGAATAACGCTCCATGAAGATCCATGTATTGTAAAGAATCTTAAAATCAGGATTGTGTAAGATAATATTAGTCTTCATTAAAGGAGGGAATACGTCTTTAGCATTTAGAAGCTTCTTCATGAAAGGTGTAGATTTAAGCGACTTATAAGCTGTAAGAAGAGAATCAGTACGATGTACTATATCATAAGCTTTATTCTTTTCTGAGTCTAAACCTTTTTTTACTTTAATAGATAAATCAAGTTCAATCTTATCAGTATTGTTAAGACTAATTTCGTTGTTATAACAAATCTCATCAATTTGTTTAGCCTCAAGTGCATCCTCAAGTTGAGTTAAACGTCTAGTTAAAAAACGAACAATATTATTAACTAAAGTCTTATAAAGTCTGTTCTCGTAAATTGCGATATCTTCTTCCGCAAATGTAGTTAAAATTTTCGAAGGAATTACATTATCATCCTTAATTTCTCTAATAAGTTCAGAGTGGCTAGATAAATGTCTAATAGATTGACTATTTATCTTTCTAGCTTTTTCAACTAAAACTATGTCCTCATCATATTTGATTGAAGACTTAGGGTTCTTTGCGATTTTAGAGAATGCAGGGTAAGCAGCCTCAAGAGTATCTAAGAACGCAGTCTCAAATTCCTTTGTTTCTTTAATTTGTTTATTATAAATTGTTTTCTTACCACTTTTAATTAGATTAGCTAAATCTTTAGTAAGAGTACTATTATTTTCAATAATCTTTAATAAAGAGTCAAATGAATTATAAAAAGAGACTACGTCCTTATTAGATAATTCATCTTGATCAGGTAATACAAAATCATTATCCTTTAAGTCCATAGTCATCACCTCTTATTAAACCATCTTCTTTAAATCGTGAATGTAATCAATAGAAACCTTGAATGAATCATCACCAAATAGTTTCTTTAATAATTCTTCTAGCATGTCTAATTCATTAGTTAAGAATGCTAGATTTAGCGATTCAAATTTACGTAAAATCTTATTTGCGAACATGTAGTCTAAACCTTCAAGTTCACTAAATCCACATGACATATATACAGGTACAAATAAATTAATTTGTTTCATGATACGGTTACCAAATGCAATCTTGAACTTTTCTTGAACAAAGTTATCAACTTTCTTGAAGTTTTCAAGAGTTAAGTTAGAGATAGCAGTTTCACTTTGAGCCTTCTTGAATAATTCTTCAAGATATTCAAATGAAAGTTCAACTGATTCAGTGTAAGGCGCATCAATATAATCAGCTTTATTGTTAATTACGATAGGAAGAGCACGGTCATATACCTTATCTGTAATTGTGAATGTAGAATCATCTTTGTTAGCTGTACCGACGAAATATAAATTTTGAGGAATTAATAATTTACCATTGATTAAAAGTTTAGGATCATTTTCCCCTTCCGCAACTAAATCAATCTTCCATGCGTTCTTGTCTGGCATTTCCATTACTGATAAGAATTCCGCAAAATAGTATTCGATACGAGCTAAGTTCATTTCATCTAGAACGATGATATCAGGTTTATCTGTATAACCAGCTTCGTATACACTCTTTAAGAAATCTGTTTCATTAAACTTCTTAGTAAATTCATTGAAGTAACCTAGTAATTCAGTTCTATCACGCCATGAAGGTTGAACTGAGATAATTGAAGATTCTTTATTGAAGAACTTACCCATTGCATAAGGTAAGGAAGTTTTACCTGTACCGGAAATACCTTCAAGAATTAATACTTTACTAGTAGCCATCCCTGAGAAGAATCTAGCGATAATCTCACGGTTATAATATAAATGTAATTGGCTAGCACTAAATTTAATAAATCTATCGATTAAGCCCTTTAAATCAAGCATATCTTGAGGACGAATAACAGTGTATTCGCTTTGTCCTTCATAAGCTTCGTCAACTTGAATAAGCTTAGTGAATCTAGATTCAACACCTTTAGCCTTCTTCTTGTCCTTAGACTTAGAAGGTACTCTTGTTTCAGGTCTAGTCTCTAGAGATCCGCCTCCGATCTGACTTACACGAAGGGCAAGAATCTTATTCTTTTCATCAATTAATTCGATAACCTTTTTGTTTAGGATAGCAACTTGTTGAACAAGTTCATCTTTTTCGATTTCTCTCTTTCTAAATCTAAAGTAACGACGGAATAATTGAATTAACCAAATAACAAATAAAACAAGAACAGTTAAATTTATAAGTAGAACAACTACGAATGCGACCCACTCAAGAACACTCCACTCTTTAGCATATGAGCCGATTAAACTAAAATATTCCTTAGGGTCAGTATAGAATAATTGAATCCAAAACCCTATAAGTTTTCCCCAGATTAATTCTTTAATATTTGTCCATAACTTTTGCAAAAACTCAATATAATAACTTGCAAAACGCTCCATAATGACCCCTTTCTAGGAATATATTATTCCTCTTCTTTTGTGTCTTCTTTTGTCACATCTTCTGAAGTAGCTTCATTTTTAGCTTCTTCATTTTTCTTTAATTCTTCTAACATCTCACGACGTAATTCTTCTTTAAGTCTTTCACGTTCAAGATCTTTTTCTTTTTGGATTTCATCCGCATGTGTTTCCGCATATTTTTCTTTTCTATAAGCTACAACATTTTTAGAGAAGAAATAAATTTCAACAAGTAAGAATATAAATAAAGGTAATAAGATAACTACATTACCGTATTGTTTAATAAATCCTTCAGTCTTACCGCCGCCTGATATAGTTTTTACATATGTACCACGTAAATCAGATACTGAAATTTCTTGAAGATTTCCACCACTTAAAAGCGTATCGATCATTTGAACATTACTAGAAACAGAAAAATCACCATATTTTTCACTAAACATAGTTAAAGAGTATTCTCCGTTGTAATACATACTCTTCATAGTTCCTTCTGCATATTTATCACCCATTGTATAGATAGATTGAACACTACCTTCACTAGAATATACTATTAATACAACTCTGTGGGTATTAAGCTTTTTTGTAGAAGTTAAATTCTTATCGTAGAAAGTAACTACATCACCTATTTTAAGGTCTTTAGCAGCTTTTTCTCTCTTAGAATCGTTATTTAACGCCTTAACTACAATCATATCATTTACTTTAAATGAATCTTTTTGACTTCCATTCATTGAATCTGATTGTACACTTAAATATCCTCTACCGAAGATATTTGGCATTGAATCTGTACTCTTACCGGCGTTGATATTAGCTATACTTACAAGGAAAATAAATAATATTATTAAATAAAATACTGTAGTAGCACATATTTTAACTACTTTAAGAACTATATTCTTCTTTTCAGTTTTTTGTTTTTCCATAAAAGTTCTCCTTAACACTAAAATTTATACAAACTATAAAATTATTTTACTTTTTTTTATTATTATATTCAAGTTATATTAATTTTTTGAGCTTGTATTATTTTGTTTTGTCGATAAGTATATACTAAATGATGCGTTAGCGCCTGTAAGTGTATTGAAACAGTCCGCATCCCATCCCTCAAGCCAAAAATAAAATCTAATCTTTATCATATTGCTTGTAGTTAAGTTATAAGACTTAGATATGATTTCTTTGTCCGTATCTGCACCGTACAAATAATCATCACTTCTTGTCTTTATATAATCAGGTATTAAATCTTTGTAATTATCAACATTTTTTATTGAATTATAATATTCTAACATGGCATTATAGCCTAAGTTATCCCCATTTAGCCCACCGAAGTTATAAACATCATTTGTTTTTGAGGCTTCTTGGCTAGATAATGAATAAATATTTTGTTTTAAAACATTTGTCTCACTTTTTACGCCTTTTAGAGTAGGACTATAAGTAATGTAGCCCATACGCATTGCGTTTTTCGCATTTACCTTAAATTGTGACATTGGTTTACTAACTAGTGTTTCACCAGTTATTGAATCTATTCCGCCACTTGGTAAATTTGTAAGAAGTGAGCACATATAATCTTCACTTTGGCATACTTCGTTTTTAATTTCGTTATTTTCTATATAACTGTCTAAATAAACGGTTGTACCTTCAGTAACATATGTTTTATCGTTTTCTACAGCTACATATAAGTCAAAACTTATATAATTTGTAGTAGTATTAGCCTTAGTTACATCATCTAGATTTAATTCTTTAAAGCCTTTTGTTAGATCAGGCTTATTATTACTATCTAGATTAGGAGTCGCATTTACTAATTTAAGCATTCTATTAAACATATTTTTAATGTTTAATTTAGATTGGTTAGTTGTACCGTCTCCTAGTTTATTTGTTTCAGTTTCACCTATTAAATTAAATAATACTGCTCTTTCTAGATCAGTTTCTTCTAAATATTGGTGAAAATCATCTTTATTTCCTGTTATTGATAATTTCAATTCATCTGAATCTTTATCGTTTGAGTTATATATATTTAAATTAAATCTATCAATAACAGCATTTTGATTAGTAGAGTACCATGCATAACTTGTTGTAGCTGCTGTAACGATTATTAAAGTAGAAGCTATTATTGAAAAATACATTTTTCTAGCAAAATAATTCATGGTACTCCTCCTTTCAAAATGTTATTTATTTTTTATTATTTATTATCAGCTAAAGCGAAGCTAATATTTCCACCTGTTAGCTCTAAACCACCAACACAGTTGAAACATTGGTTATCCCAACCATCGATGTAGAAATAGAAATCAGTTAAGACGTAAGCTGTAGTTTGGTTAGTTGTACCTTTTACAGAGAATAGGTCGATGCCAGCAGTGCCAAAGTATGAGGCATCATAACCACCATTATTATCAGTTGGTTTGGCAATCTTACCTTCTGTTAATCCATAAACATTATTATAGTAGTCGATAGCATTACCTGTTAAGGTACCACTACTACCATCAGAAAGACTATTTATATCTTCTTTATAACGGTAGTTTGCTTTAGTAGTACCAGTGAATCTACCTTCATTACCACTATCAGTAACAATGTTAGTTGAAGATGTAATACCATAAATATTATTATCTCCTAGATCACTAGATGTTAATAATTTACTCTCTACTCTTAAAGATAATACATCTAGTAAGCTAACTTGAATAGTTTTGCCTGCAGCTGCAGTACCAGAAGAATCAGCATAAGCATTTACAAGTAAGTATTGATTTCCTTCTCCGCCTTTAAAATCATTAAATTTAGCAGTTACTTTTTTACCAGTAGAATCTAGATCAGTAATTGCAAATACTACTTGGTAGTGAAGAACGTCTTTATCTTCAGCATCAGTTTTAAACTCATGATCAGTTCCTCCAGCTTTATGGAAAGCTGCTGTACCACTATCTACAGTTGACCATGTAACAGGTTGTAATGAAACAGGGTCTTGAGCCTTTAAAGTTAC
>CAVGYR010000010.1:0-4541 GCA_963633325.1 uncultured Treponema sp. | reverse complement strand
AACCGCTGTTAGTTGATGTGAAATTATCAACAGTCAAAGTTACTTTATTAGTAATGTCGCTTCCAGTTGCAAGCCCTGATAAACCAAAGATTACTTGATAGTGAAGATAATCGGTTTCACCTGCAGCTTGTGTAAAATCGCCATTAGTTTTATCTTTCGCAGTATAGAAACCATCTTTTGATTCAGTGTTAGAACTAGCTCCAGTGGTTGCATCAGTTGTAGATGCTCCATCAACATTTGTTGCTGTTGAAGCTTGATTACTTGCATTATTCTTTACATAAGTAACTGGTTTAAGTTTAACCTCACTTTTAGGAGTTAAATTAACCTTACTTGCAAATCCGCCCCATACATCAGCTGATGCAGTTGTTTCTGTGTTATTATCGCTATAAGTCTGACCATTCCAAGCCTTAATAGTCTTGATAAGCATATTATTACCACTTGAATCAACTTTACCTGATACATTACTAGCACTAGCTTCACTATTAGTAGTAAACCAAGCGAAAGTAGAAGTTGTAACACTAAGAGCCGCAACCCCTAAAGTTACACCACTTAATGTAATTTTTCGAATAAGTTTATTCATAATTAGAGTTTCCTCCTCTCTTAAGAATAAAATAGATTAAGAAAATATATTTAAGCTTTAACTTTTAAATTTATTATGAATTAGATTCTGTGCATGCAAAGCTGATTGTATTCGTACTACCACTATTAGAATTTGCAAATAAGTCTAATCCCCCGATTGCATTGAAACATTGATAATCCCAACCATCAATGAAGAAGTATAAGTCAGTTACAACTACTAGTGAACCATTATCAGCTCCAGTAACACTATAAATTGTTTTAGCAGTACCGCTCCAACTACTGAAAAGATCAGTATTATTTTTATAACAAGATGAATAACTACCAGGAAGACTAATATTAGAGTAATTTTGCGAGCTTTTATATACATTGTTATAGTATGCTATGGCATCGCCTTTTTCATCATTAGCTTCAGTTTCAGCAATCGCATGATAGAATCCCGCATTATCTGTTGTTAGAGTTTCAATAGTACCACCATTTGATAAATTATAAAGATCTGATGAGTTTTGACTACCTTTAATAACAGTATTCTTAATACCTAAGCTTAATGCATCTTTAATACATAATTTTAAAGTATTTCCAGCTTTTGCTGATGTATGATTACCTGCATCAACCATTAGATATTGATCATGAGTATTAGAATTTAATGCTGGTAAAGTCATCGTAACAGTATAAGTTGTACCCTTAACTAAACCACTTAATGCAATTACAACTTGGTAGTGTAGGTAATCAGATGAAGAAGCTTGTGTTGTATATGTATGAGTAGCATTTGTACTATTAGTATAGAATTGGCCGTCCGGCGTATCTTTTTTAGAATCTGAACTTACAATAGAAACTGGCTTTAATCCATTTAACTTAGTACCATTTCCCGCTTCGTTTATTAAAGTTGTAGATGTACCAAAAGTTGCTGCTGATGATGATTCTGGTAAAGAATATGTAGCACTAGATTCATCCCATACTGTTGCACCTGTATAAACAGGTGTACTACCATTCCATCCTGTAGGGCTCTTTATAAGCATAAGCGCATTTTGGCTTTCTACTTTACCAGAAACAGTACTTGCACTAGCACTACCATTTGTAGTAAACCAAGCGAAAGTAGATGTAGTAACACTTAATGCGGCTACACCTAATGTAACAGCACTTAAAGTTAATTTTCTTAATATTTTTTTATTCATATTTTTTCCTCCCGTATGCCGAGCGAAGTAAATAGTTTACCCCCTCCCCGGAAGATTAACCACTAACTTTTAAATGGAGTTATAACCATAAACTAAATGAAGTATGCATACACATCAAAGTTAGTATTTAAACTGTCAATAACACTATTAAAATCAAATAAAGTCTGATATGTTGTATCCGTATAATATCCCTTAAAGGATAAATTATTATCTACAATAGGTAAATATACATTAAATTTCTTAAAATCATAATAATTGAATGTAACAATATCATCATTTATATGATAATTAACTGTCTTAAGTTTTTCATACATAGTATAAGCTTTAGTTGTGAATGCTAGATCAATACGAATCTTAGAACCAACGATTGCATCAAAACAATCCGCATCGCGTCCTTCAAGCCATATATTAAAGTTTACACACTTAGTTTGACCTTTTTCTAGACTTATAATGTGGTCAGCCTCATAAGAATAGAAATCTTTATAAGTAAAAGGAATTTCTGAAACAGAAACTTTAGCCCTTTCTACTTCTTTGTTATTATTTATTGCATATAGATAAGTATAACTAGCACTCTTACTTTTATCTAAATAAGAAGCTTGTTTATACAAATCACTTGTCTTATATCTTTCACTATCTAAGTCGCTTGCATAGCTCCCTAGTCCTATATTAGGCTCGTATATTTTAGTTACTTCTTCACTAAACTCAGTACATGTAGTTGAGAACCTAGCCGCGTTAGACGCGTATAATTCTAATTCTTCGCTACCCTTACTAATAGTTCTTGCGTTACCAATTGAATCTATTGTAGTCAGATTAGCTTTAAGATAATTAGATTTAGTCGAATCACTAGTAGTTGTAATCTTGTCCTCTTCTTCAGTTAAGATTCTAGTTTGCTTAATTAACTTATTAGATTCATCGTAATTGAAACTTGAATAATTAAAATAAATCTCTGTACGCTCTTCAGATTCATTAGCTAAAGCCGTGAAGTAAAGATCAAAGTTTACATATTTACCACTAGTGGGAAGTTGTTTAGCTCCGTTAAAATCGTAGAATGTCTTCCCGTCTAAACTTGTTGTTGTTTCAAGCTTAACTGTACTAAACACTTCATCAATTTGACTAGTAGTTAAATCAACTTTGTTTTGACTCGAATCTACTAAGACACCGTCAGTATAACTATAGCCTAAATATTTAACGACTATAGCTTCTTTGATGTCACTTTCGGTTAAACTACTTTTAAAGTTCGAGTCAGGACGAACCGATATTAAAATACCATCACCTGTAGATATCTCAACCTCTATTTGAGAAACATATACACGGGCATTAGATATACTCCATGCAAATGTTGCGGTTATAGAAGTTAAAACTAAAAGTATTAATGAAACTATAGAAAGAACGACTTTTTGTTTTCTATCCATTTATATCATCCTCACTTGAATGAAGTGTATATTGAATATTAAACTTAGCTTTAGAACCTGATAGGTCGCTTGTATCTCCTTCGCCATCGGGGTCAAATTGTTCTACCCATAAAATTACTGTGAATTTATAAACCTCTTGTTTTTTAAGAGTTATAATATTTGCATTCTTTTCATTAGTTTCGCTACTTCTTCGTGAAGAGAATACTGTAGAATCATCAAGGAATTCTTCAATGTTATATCCGTCTTCCTTATAATTCTCGTATTGTTCAATACTTGTAGTTGTAGAGTTTGAATCCTTCTTGTGATAAATTATACCATTTGTGGCTAATTTCTCTTCAACTGAGCCTGATTCGTACTCTGTGTTTGAAGTACTTTGTGCAAAATACCATACCCAAATAACATCATTAGCCTTGCTAGCCTTAGATTCAATATTCATTGAAACATCGATTGTGACGGTTTCATCACTGTTGTTCTTAAGAAAATATGTGTAGCCTATATATGAATTGTTATTAGCTGTATACTCACCGTATACGCCATTATTCTCTTCTTGAGAACCGAAGTTTCTTACGTAACTAGTTTTTATACCTGTTAAAGATTGAGGCTGCGCTTTAGTTATAGCTTTGCATACAAGACGTGTATCTGTTATTTCTTCAGGATTTGAATTCTTTGAGATGAATATCTCTTTATTCTTTAAGTCTTCCGCAATTGAGATAGTGAAAGATCCAACGTTTAAGCCATAATATGTTACAAGTGCAATAATGCTTGATAACAAGAAGAAAAGTACGAGTAGGGTTCCTACTATTCTTCTTGAGGTCCATATGGTTTTAAACGTTAAGTTTTTTGACACGGCCTCACCACCTTTCAAATATAAAAAAAGTTGCAATTCTATTGAGAAATGCAACTGGCTACCATGTTAAATTAAGGCCCTATAGTTTTGCGTCACTAGATTTCTCTAGTTTTGCCAAAGTTATAAAGTATTTATTTTACACATTTAGTTTACAACTTAATGAGCTCTTTGTCAACTTTTTTGAAAAAGTTTATAAGTTTTTTACCATGTTCATTAGTTTTATTTCTAAATACAGTTACTATAATTTTTTATACTTATCTATAATATACCATATATTTCTCGAAATACAAAAATATACCTATAAAAACCTAATTAACATAAGTCATCGAATTGCGCCTAGAACTGGACAAATTCAATTACATCGAAAATTTTGGTACTGGTATTCCTAGAACGTTAGATGCTTATCGTAATAGTGCTAGAAAGCCTGAATTCTACAATAGTGAAAATTTTTTTATAGTCTATTTGCCTAATTTAAACTATAGCGAAAATTCTACTGACCAAATAAATGACCAAATAAATGACCAAATAAAT
>CAVGYR010000009.1:0-26525 GCA_963633325.1 uncultured Treponema sp. | reverse complement strand
TAGTTTTTACAGATAAAGATAATTGGAAAGATGAATTATTGCAAATATCAAATAAACTGCATAATGAGTATGTACAGGATAAGTATGATAAGATAGTAGAGGAAAGATAGACAGACATGAAAGAATATCCAATTTTAAAATATAAATTATTAAGCGAAAATGCTAAGCCCCCAGTAAGAGGAACTAAAGGCTCTTCAGGTTTAGATGTTTTTACTCCAAGAGATGTCATGATAGCACCGTGGTCAGATGAATTAATTGCAATTGATGTTGCTTTTGATATTCCATTTGGTTGGGATCTAGCAGTTTATAATAAGTCAGGTGTATCAACTAAAAAGAAACTCTTTAAAGGAGCAGAACTAATTGACAGTGATTATACAGGAAATGTACATATTCATTTCTTTAATTTCTCTGACAATGAGGTTCATTTTAATAAAGGTGATAAGATTTCTCAATTAGTAATGAGAGAAGTTTGGTGTGGTGAGCTAGAAGAAACTAACGAACTAGAAAAAGAAACAGAGCGAGGCTCTGGCGGTTTTGGAAGTACAGGTACTAGATAATGATTTTTAAGACAGAAAAATTTAAAAATGATTGCACTATAATTAAGAATGCAATCGATAGTAAAAATGTGTCTTTATATACAGAAACTCTAGAATTAAAAACGCAAAATTCGTTTTTAATTTTATCAGTAACAAACAGAGAATACCGTGTAGACGTGGCATTTCCGTTAGAAGAAGAACAATCATTTAGAGCAGCAGTAAATGCAAAGTTATTCTTGGATTTAATTTCTAGAATGACTTCAGAAACAATTAGCTTAGTAATTAAAGATCGTTTTGTTTGTATCAAAGGGAATGGCGAATATAAATTGCCTATTATTTATTCAGGTGATGAAATGCTAGAATTACCCAAAATAGAATTAAATAATATTACTAATACAATGCAGATTTCATCTGACATTTTGCAAAGTATATTAACCTATAATAGCAAAGAATTAATGCGAGGTACCGCGGTAAAACCTATCCAAGCCTATTATTTTGTAGATGAATATGGGGCAATTACATTTACTTCTGGGGCTTGTGTAAATTCATTCACACTAGAAAAGCCTGTAAAAATGTTGCTTTCTGAGAAAGTAGTCAAGTTGTTTAAATTATTCAAAGATACAACTTCAGTAGATTTTGAAATGGCACAGGATGCAGTATCAGACGAGTTAATACAAACAAAAATTCGCTTTAAATCAAATAATGTTGTTTTAACTGCAATTCTTGCAGATTTAGCCCTTATTAGTACGGTACCAACAGAGACCATAAGAAATATGTCAACAAAGAGCTACCCTTATACAATTACTGTCAATGCAAATAATTTATCTGAGGCTATTGGTAGATTAATGCTATTTAATGATGAAAAGAACTTTGGCCATTTAGAATTTTCGGGTGATAAACTAAGATTAACGGATTTTTCAGGTAATAATGTTGAGACTGTTAAAATTGAAAATCAAACCTCCAGTGCAAGTTATTCTGCTATTGTTAATCTAAATAATTTAGATTTAATTTTATCTGGAATTAAAGAAGGCTATGCGACTATAAATTTGGGCGACCATAAAGCTATATGCATTGCAAATAAAAATATAGTAGACATTCTGCCTGAAATGAAGGTAGCTGGCTAATGGCAAACAGAGGAAAACAATTTGAAACGAAGTTTCGTGATGACTGACTAGAAAGTGTACCAGGATCATTCTGCTACAGAATCAACGACCAAATGTCTGGCTATGTAAATATTGGAAATATTTCGGACTTTATTTGTTATAAGTATCCGTATTGCTTTATAATAGACTGTAAGGTAAAAGAGGGAAATACAATTCCCTTTTCTGATCTAAGGCAATATGAAAGAATGCTTTCTTATGCAGGAGTTTCAGGCTTGCATTTAGGTTTTATGTGATGAGCAGTTTCACATGATAAGGTTATTTGGATTCCAGTTGAAACACTAGAAAAAATAAAAAATGAGGGTGGCAAGTCCTATAATATAAAAATGCTGGATAATCCTGAGTATTCAAGTTTTGAAGTAGCATCTAAGAAACTTAGAACGTTCTTAAAAACAAATTATAACGATTTTATTAATAAGATAGCGCAAGGAGAACTTAATGATTCAAATTAATGAAGAAGAGTTAAAGGCACAATCAGAAGCTTTAAAGAGCAATCTAGACTATTATAATGAGCTCGGTAAACCAGTTGTTGATGAATTTTCTAAAGAGCTAGATGAAAAGGTTGCAGCGATAAAAGCCTACATGGATCAGGTAAAAGAATACCAATTGAGCTTCGATATACCATCTTTACAAAGAATTGGCATTGACCTATCTTCAACTATCTATTACACCAATGCTAAGCTAGAAGAACTTGGTTTACTAGAGGATATGTCGAAGTTAAGATATAAAGATAAGTATAATGAAGCTTATCTAGCTAAGCAGGGTACAACTACCGTTGCTGATAAGAAATATACAGTGGAGCAACTGAAGGCCCATGCAGATTCAGAAGCATTGACTGAGAATGTTATTAACTTTATTTATTCGCATGCTGCGAGCACCTTAAAGGCTAAGCTCGATTCAGCCAATGAGCTATTAAAGATGGTGAGTAAAATCTTATCATCAGAAATTGCTTCATTAAGCACCTTTGGTGTTTCTGGAAAGTATCAAAAGTAGTTTACAAAAACTACTTTTTTATATATAATATTTCATATGAAAAATAATTATATAGTTTATATGCACAAGCTGAAATTTGATGGTAGAAGATATATCGGAATTACTTGTACAAAGCCTGCAAGAAGATGAGGTAGCAATGGCAATGGTTATAAACGAAATACATATTTTTGAAGAGTTATCCAGAAGTATGGATGGACTAATTTCGAGCATATAATTTTGTTTGAGAATCTAACTAAAGATCAAGCATGCGCTAAAGAAATAGCCTTAATAAAATTATTTCATACAACTGAAACTCAATTTGGTTTTAATAGGTCAGAAGGCGGTACTATTATGCCTTTAAAATCAATCAGAAGGGCTATTCCCGAGGAAGAGTTAAAGCATCTTTATCTAGATTTAGGATGGACAAGAAAACAAATAGCTATGTATTATGGATACTGCGAAGGTAGTATCGCGAAAAAGCTAGGCGAATTAGGAATTATTAAGTTGCCAAAGGTGGAAATTTTATATGATACATTATATTATCAGTATATCACTTTAGATAAGTCAGAAGCTGAATGTGCTCTTTATTTTAATTGCAGTAGAGGAGTTATTCAGAGGTATTTAAACTTGTATGGTATTCATAGACCGCCATGGCGAAGGAAAAAATAAAGGGAGTACAAATGTCCTATCATAAAGTAATTAAAAAAGGAGTTTTAAATGTCTAAGTATTCATATTCTAAGGTATCAACTTTTAAAGATTGTCCTTATAAATATAAATTAAGATATCTAGATAAATTAGAAACAAAATTTGATGAAAAAGCGACTAATCCGCTTATTCTTGGGACTTGTGTACATACAGGTATTGAAAAGAGATCAGTGTCTCAAGCAGTAGACGAGTATAGGTCTAGCTACTCAATTTGGGATAATAATAATGAGGCAGAAGTTGCAAAGCTAGAGTCGATAATTCCTGTCGCTATTAGAGACATCCCTGAAGGCGAATATGAATTTAAGCTGCTGGTAGACGGTTTTATAGGATTTATCGATCTTTTAGTTAAAATCGATGATAAAACTTTTGATTTGTATGATTTCAAATATTCTAATAATGCCGATAATTATAAGAAGTCCGGGCAAGTGCATGTGTATAAATATTATTATGAAAAGATAACAGGCAATACAATAAGAAATATGTATTATGCTCTTATCCCTAAAAATACTAGTACATTATATGATATGTCTGAGCGAGAATTATTAGAGTCGATAGAAGGCTTAAAGAATCAATCAGTTCAGTTTATACCAATTGAGTACGATCCTCAGCAGGTTGCTTTCTTTTTTGCTAATAGAGACTCCATGCTAAACGCAACCGAGTTTCCTAAGAAACAGAATAGGTTGTGCTATTTTTGTGAATACCGAAAATACTGCCAGTCAAATGGACAAGATACATCAGAGCTAAAAAAGAAAAAAGAAGAAACTGAGGAAACAATAGAAGAGGTGAGTTTGTGGTAGAAGAAGAAAAAGAAATTTCAAAAATAAAAATAGTTTATACGAGAGATTCACTAGATGAATGTTCTGAGGAAGAGGCCGAGTTCTTAGCAAAAGCAGCAATTACATCATTTGATAAAGATTAGTTTACTTTTAATTAATTTTATGCTAATATAATTAATGTAAAGAGGAGTAAATTATGATTTATGAGTTTCGTGTGAGCACTTTAGCAAAGCCAAAAACTATTCTTTTAACAGCTGATTCTAAGTCTGCATTTTTTAGAAGAATTGCGGAAATGTATGGTTTAACGAAAGAAGAAGTCGTTTTAGTTAGAGAATATAAAGAAACAGAAGATTTTGGTTATGAGCTTCATAAGAGCTATATTAAAGAAATGCCAGCTAAGAAGAAAAATAATGCCAGTCATGTTTTGATTGATAAAGCTCTTAAAGAGTTTAATGCAGGACATGAAAGAAGTAAACGAATGGTTGAACCCAGAAAGTCTGATTACATTCAAAGACATAAATTACAAAGTACTTACATCGAATCTGTAGATGATGTGGCCGACCTTATGACTAAATACAAGATGGTTAAAGTATACTGGGAAAATGGTGATCGTCGTGGATCGCACCAATTATATTGTGTATATAAATAAAAGGAGAAATAAAATTATGACAACACTTTTTGATCAATTGAAAGCCGAAGGAATTACTTATATTCTAATTACTAAAAAGGCCAGAACTAAATTTTATGCAATTAAAGAAGATCTTACTAAAACAAAATTAACGGATGATACTGACATTTTTGTTTATAAGGCAGAAGGTGATCTAGAAAAACAAATTTTAAAAGCATTGCCTAGAGATACTTGGCTAAGAATAGCCGAAGAGGCAGCCTAGGTATGGCATTTAAGCCTCTTTTTTCTACTAAAGAATATGTAGTAAATTGGAAAACCCAACTAAAGCAAACTATAGAAATATATGGTAAAACCCCATCGTTATTTATTATTCAAGTAGGCAATAATGAAGCCTCTAATAGATACGTTCGTAATAAAATAAAAGATTGTGAAGAAGTAGGAATTAAAGCTGAATTAGTCAGTGTACCAGAATCAACAACTACTGAAACAATTTGTAATTATATTGATAGGGCAGTAGAAAAAGATTATAGCGGGATTATGATTCAGCTACCTGTACCAGATGCAATTGATTTAGATAAAATTAAAGAACATATTCCAGCAAATAAAGACGTAGATGGATTTAGAGACGACTCTTTATTCACACCATGCACACCTTTAGGAATAGTTAATTATTTAGATGCGGCTGGATTTGAATTTTCTGGAAAGCATGCGGTGATACTTGGGCGATCTGATATTGTTGGGAAACCAATGGCGAAATTATTGCAAGATTACAATTGCACTACGACGTTATGTAATTCGCGAACACCAATTGAACTTAGGAAAAGTCTATTACTTCGCTGTGACCTAGTTATTTGTGCTGTTGGCAAAAGAAACTTTATTTCTTCGCAAGATGCCTTAAATGCCTTTATTGTAGATGTCGGCATTAACTTTGATAAAGAAGGCAAGATGTGCGGTGATGTAAATGTTAACGTAGTAGATAAAACTAGAGTAACTCCTGTACCAGGTGGTGTAGGGCTGTTAACAAGGTGTGGTTTGCTGCAAAATGTAATTACTGCATCATTAATTAAAAATTAGTTTACAAGATAATTAAGAAAAAATAGTATATAATATTATGAGGTCGCTTTAAAAGCTAGAGTACAAAGATAACAAAGTCTAGCTACTCTCTTTTCAATCCAACTCTTTTCGAAGGCGGCTTTATCATAATTAGCTGGTTTATCCAGCAAACTCCTTTCGAGAGCCGAGCATTCCAGTTTGCTTGGCTCTCTTTTTAGTTTACTTTTTAATATTTTTAGGTTATTATAATAAAGTAAAAGGAGAAAGAATTATGAATGAAAAGGTAAGTATTAGCATTTTGCCAACTGTTGAAAAGATCAATAAGTACGATGTAAAGGTGCAAGATT
Source organism: uncultured Treponema sp. (assembly GCA_963633325.1). Classification (GTDB taxonomy): domain Bacteria; phylum Bacillota_I; class Bacilli_A; order Acholeplasmatales; family Anaeroplasmataceae; genus JAEELC01. Next base: position 20,347 of record CAVGYR010000009.1, on the reverse strand, counting down.
TTCAGAGTTATAAAGTATATGTGCATGAAACAAATCTTGATAAAGATGTTGCAGAAGCCTTGGCTGAAGAGCTAAAGACTAAGTTTCCAAATTATTGTTACTGTTTGTTTAAATAAGGAGGTCAGTATATGGATTCAAAAGAAATGTTTCTAGAACTTTTAGGCTCAGTTAAAAGAGATGGTATTACAGATTTAATTAATTTTTTAGAGAGTTCAGATTTTTTTACTGCGCCGGCCTCAACTAAATATCACAACTGTTTTGAGCAGGGTTTGGTTTGTCATAGCTTAAATGTTTATTTTAATTTATTAGACTTAGCTCAAAAGTATGAACAGCGAGGGATTAAACTTGATCCTGAGTCTATTATTATTTGTGGTCTTTTGCATGATATGTCTAAAGTTAATTTTTATGAAGAAACAGTACAGAATAAGAAAGTCTATAGTTCTACCGGTAGTAAGTATGACGAGTTAGGCAAGTATGACTGGCAATCTGTTAAAGGCTATAAAATTAAAGAAATCCAAGATCGTTTTGTAGGCTTGGAGCATTGCGTTAACTCTACAATTATAATTGAAAGATTTATCAAGCTAAAAGAAGATGAGAAGATTGCTATTATGAATCACCATTTTAATCTAGGCGGTAATTATGCAGGTGGCGAAATCAGTGCTATTTTTACAAGATATCCATTAGCTATGCTACTCCATTCAGCTGATATGTTTGCAACATTTATAGACGAAAATTCAGGATTATATGAACAAGCAAATTAAGGCTGAACTTGAAAAAGTTACAGCTACTCAGATAGAATTTGATGAGAATACAACATCTATATTTATTCCAAAAACTACCTCATGGAATTTAACCTCTTTAAAGCAAGGTAGGTGTTATTTAATAGAATTGTCTGATAGTTTATTAAATCCAGTAAGTAATTCGACCTTAGCCTCGAATTGGAATGGTGGAAAAACCCCTAAGCATAAATATTATAATGTTGAGATTCAGAATATTATGAATAAAATGATTCAAATTATTGGTGTTGGTGTTGTTAATGGATCTGCCCGTGGCGAACAGTTTTATGGCTGGCTGCCATTTGAGCAAATAAAAGTTTTGCAAGAGTTATAGGTTTACTTATAACTCTTTTTTTGTTATAATAGTAAATGAGGTGAATAAAAAATATGAGTTTAGCAACAGAATATAGACCGACTGAATTTGAAGATGTAGTAGAGCAGGCTTCGGTCGTTAAGATTTTAAAGAAACAGATAGAAACGAAATCAATTAAGAATTGCCTTATTTTTGCAGGTGTTACAGGCTCAGGTAAAACTACATTAGCTAGAATCGTTGCAAATAAAATAAATAATGGTTTAGGCATTCCTTATGAAATTGATGCTGCTTCTAATAATGGTGTCGATAATATTAGAATGATTATCGATAAAGCACAAGAAAGATCTGTGGATAGTGAGTACCAAGTATTTATTTTTGATGAATGCCACTTATTAACAGCCGCTTCTTGGGCTGCCTTATTAAAGTTAGTAGAAGAACCACCTAAATACACAATATTTATTTTCTGCACAACAGACCCACAAAAAATTCCTATGACTATTCAAAATAGATGCCAGATTTATACATTTGGTAGAATTAGTCTAGAATCAATTAAAAAGAGATTAGACTATATTTGCCTAAAAGAAAATATTTTTGCTGATGAAGATTCTTTAGACTATATCGCAAAGTTATCAGATGGGTCATTAAGACAGGCAATATCTTATCTTGACAAATGTAAGGATTATTCTATACAATTAGACATTAATGCCGTAATTGCTTGTTTAGGCAATTATAGTTATGATATTTATTTTGATTTAACTAATGCGATAATAGACAATAATAAAGATCAAGTAATTAAAATTATTGAATTTTGTTATAATAAAGGAACAGACTTAAAGCTATTTATTTCTAATTATTTAAGTTTTGTGTTACAATTATATAAGTATGTATTGCTTGGTTCTTTAAAAGCAACTACGATACCAAGCCATTTAGAAGAAAAAGTAAAATATACGGTAGGTATTGAAAATAATGTTGCTTGGTTTAGCTCCTTCTTAAATAAGGTTTTGGAGTTAAAATCTTTAATAAAGAACGATACAGATGTAAAAACTACTATAGAGGTAGCTTTAATCGCATAGAATATGCTTGTGGCCTAAATAAATCGATTCTAATGAGTGTTTACTATTACCGAATATAATTGCTCATTTTATATAAATGTTCGTCCACAGTGATTTAAATACTTATGGGAGGCATTAATGATTGGACAAAAGAATTTAATAAAAACAATTGATTCCTTCGAAAGGCTGCCACATTCATTATTATTAGTGGGGGAAAGAGGCAGTGAAGAAGAAGAAATTGTTTCTTATATATATAAAAAATTTAATTTAATAAACTTTGATTTAACAGAAGTTATAAGCAAAGAACTAATTGATCAAATATATCAAAGTCATACAATGTCTTTATATACGGTTAATTTATCTAAGGTCTCTTTAAATAAACAAAATGAATTATTAAAATTTTATGAGGAGCCTTCACCTTATGCCTATATAGTTCTATTTACTGAAAACGAAAGTACTGTACTAGATACAATTCTAACTAGATCCTATAAATTAAAAATGGATTTATATACAGAAGAAGACCTATTGCAGTATAAGCCAACTGTAAACCAATTAGCCTTAAAAATTTGCAATACTCCAGGGCAATTAGATATTGTTTCCTATACGGATGTGCAAAAGCTGTATGGATTGTGCAATGCTTTAGTTGACTCTATTTCTACTGCATCTTATGCTAATACGTTGTCAGTAGCAGAAAAGCTTAACTATGCTGACCAATACGATAAGTATGATTTATATTTATTCTTAAAAATGATGCGATATGTATTGTTAGAAAAATCTAATTTTACTCTATATAAAAAGATTTTAGAAGTAGATAAGGTTATTTGGCAAATGAATAATAAGAAATTGCAAATAGAGTATCTTTTAACCGAGATGTGGTTGGCTGTTTACAATAAGTAGAAAGTATGTTATAATATGGATATAAAAGTACTAAAAGAACGAATAGAAAACAATAATTTAGATGATTCTTTTATGATTTGGATAGCAACTGATGATAATATCATAGTAGATCAATATTTAAGGGCAATTAGTGACTTAAAACATCTAGATATAAAATTTATCGAAAGCTTAAAAGATATTCCAGAAGAGTCATTTATACAAGATTTGAATTTATATGTAATTCATACCAAGAAATGGGAAGACAAAAGCATACATGATAACTGTATAGTTATTTGTGAAAGTACTAAAAACAAAAATGCAATAGAATTTCCTAAATTAGAGGATTGGCAAGTTATTGATTATTGCAGCCCGAAATTACCAGGTATTCCTGAAAAATATTTAGAAGTTCTGATAAAACAATATGCTTCTAATTTTGCAAGATTTATTCTAGATATGGATAAATTATCTTGTTTTCCAAAAGAAGAGCAATTGTCAGTATTAGAAGAAACAATAAAAGATGGTTGCTATGACATGTTATCAGATGCAACAGTATTTGACTTAACAACTGCATTAATAAAAAATGATAAGAAGAAAGTGGTTGACGTACTAAGTGTTAGAGACTACATAGACTTAACTCCTATGCATTTTTGGACTATAATTACGAATAATTTTAAAAATATTATCGGGATCCAGCTAGATAATTCAGTTACAGCTAGCAAATTAGGAATATCTGAAAAACAGTTCTGGGTGATTAAAAAATATAATTGTGGTACATATACACAAGATCAATTAATACAAATATATAAAATGTTATGCAACATTGAAAACAAATTTAAGTTTGAGAGCTTAGATATGGATGATTTAATAGACTATATTGTCTGTAAGATTTTGGAGGTTAGTTATTTATGCTAGATTATGATTTGTACAAGCAGGCATATGAGCAAGATCCTTGTGGTGAGAAGCTCTTAGCAGTGATTGTGCATGAATTAGAAGAAATGCAAAAATTAGATGGTGTTTCAGAGTATTTAGATTTAGGCTATAAGCTATTAAATTATGATTATTATGCTGAATCTGAAGCTTTAAATAACCAATTAGTAGAAGATGTGGATGAAAATACAGCATTTATGATAAGCCATGCGGCTGCTATACATACTGAGGCCCACAGACAAAAAATGGCAGATTACTTAAAATTCTTTACTGGCTTAGCCCTAAATATAGAAGAGTGGTGCGATTAGTGTATAGATGTCTTATTTATACAGACCCACATTGGTCTCAATATAGTTCAATTTTGAGAAAAAGAGGTAAAGATTATTCAGTTAGGCTTGAAAATCTAATTGAATCTATGAATTGGATAGAAGAGTTTGCAACACAAAATAAGTGCGACTCAATAATTTGCTGTGGTGATTTTTTTGATAAAGAGTCTTTAAACTGTGAAGAGATCTCAGCCTTACAAGCAATCAAATTTAATGAAAAGCTTAACCATGAGTTTATTGTAGGCAACCATGAGTCAAATGTGAGTAGCTTAGAATATTCAAGTACAAAGTTTTTTGAGAGCATTAAAGCTTCTGTTTACGATACGATTCAAAGAAAAGTAGTAAATGATTATGTAGATTTTTATTATATTCCGTATTTAACAGACGATAGACTGCCAAAATTAGAAGAAATTGTTGTAGATAAAGCTAAAAAGAATGTAATATTTGCTCATTTAGATATTGCAGGTTTACAATATGGCAAATATACTTCTCAATCAGGAATGAACATAGAGGATATAAAAGCAAATTGTACGTTATTTTTAGATGGTCATTTGCATAACGGGCAAACAATTGAAAATAAAATAGTGTTGATTGGCAATTTAACTGGTCAGAATTTTAATGAAGATGCCTTAAAATATGAACATCTAGTTTATATCTTGACAGTTAATGATGATGGTACTATCATATTAGATGCAGTTGAAAATTCAAAAGCAATTAATTTTTATAAATTAACAATAAATAATAAAAAAGATTTAGCAATTTTGAATAAGTTAAAACAAAATAGTGTAGTATCTATTATTTGTGCAGATTCTTTAAAAGAATCAATATTGAAAAAATTAAATCAATTACCAAATATTCTTGAATACAGACTAAATTCTGTTTATGTATCAGACAATGATAATTTAGAAGACTCTATTTTATCAGTAAAGGTTGATCACATTCAGCAATTTATAGACCTAGCTTTTGCAAAGTTTGAGCATTCACCTGCTTTAACAGATGAATTAATAAGATTACGAGGTTTAAAAAATGATTAACATTCAGTTTAAAAGAGCAATAATGCATAACTTTTTATGTTTTGAGCACTCAGAGGTTATTCTAAATAATCTAGGCTATACAATTGTATCAGGTAAAAATAATAGAACTATCGATAATGCTATTTCTAATGGCTCAGGAAAATCTTCTGTATTTAATGCAATTAGCTTTGCTTTAACTGGAGAAACAATTCAAGGATTGTCTAAAAATTTAGAAAATATTTATGCAGATCCAACTGATTGCTGGGTAGAACTAGAATTAAGCATTAATAATGATAACTTTGTGATTAAAAGAGCCAAAACTCCTAAACAGGATTTAAAGATTTCTGTTAACGGTATTGACAGATCCGGCAAGGGAATTAAAGAATCAACTCAGGTACTAGCTAAGTATTTACCAGATTTAACATCTATGTTATTAGGTAGTGTTATTATTTTGGGGCAAGGAATGCCATGCAAGTTTACGGAAGGGCATCCAGGTCTAAGAAAAGAAAAACTTGAGAAGCTTACAAAGTCAGACTATATGATTCAGTCAGTCAGAACGAAGCTAGATGACAGAAAATTAGAGCTCTCAAATCAACTCCGTTCTCATGAGGATTCTAGGGTTAGTTTAAATACCCAGCTGCAAATGAGTTTAAAGCAGCTGGAAAAAACCGAGATAGAACTAAAAGAATTTGACGAGTATGCCAAGGATGGATCATTAGATAATGTCTTAGGAGAAATCCAGCTGCAATTAGCGGATTTAAATGCTGATTTAGCTAAGAATTCTGAAGAGCAAGAAAAGCTTAAAATATCTAAAGAAACTGAAGTAGAGGCATTTGATGCAAATAAGGCTTCTTTAGAACAAGCAAAATTGGAAGAGCTGGAAGAGCCACAAGATAGACTGAATTTTTTAAATGAAAAACAGATTGGCTTAAAAGCACAAATAAAATCAGAGTTGGCAAGACTAAAAAAATTAGACGCAGTTACAGATGTCTGTCCTACGTGCGGACAAAAATTAATAGGTGTCACTAAGATTGATACAACTAAAGATTGGGAGTATGTTCATGATTTAGAAACAGAAATGCATAATATAGGCGAGCAGTTAAAAGAGCCAAAAGCATTAATAAGCTCAATTAATAAAAAGTATCAAATAAAACTAGATACTTTAAATGAATCGTTTAAAGCAAATACTCAACGAATTTCTGAATATTTAAATACTGCGGAGTCTGCTGCAAAGCAACTTAATACCGAAATTCTTAACTTAGTGCAGCAGCAGTCTAGATTAACAGCATTAGAACAAAATTATGCTAAGCTAGTAAAAGATCAAAAAGGTCTATTAACTACTATTAATGGTCTGCAAGAACAATTATTAAATATTGAAAGTTTAGTAGTAACTGATAATGAGCATTTACAAGTATTAACTAATTTAATTTCATTAGCTAAAAGAGAATTCAGAGGAATTCTATTAGAGAATGTTATTAATTATATTAACCAACGAGTTAGCTATTATTCTAAAGAAGTGTTTGATTCTGATGTCTTATCATTTAATTTAAACGAGAATTATATAGATATTATGTATGATGGAAAATACTATGAAGCTTTGTCTGGTGGCGAAAAGCAGAAAGTCGATATTATTATTCAGTTAGCTCTAAGAGACTTGCTAAGTACCCAGTTAGGGATCACAAGTAATATTTTAGTTGTTGACGAAATCTTTGACTTTTTAGATAGTAAAGGCTGCCAAAAAATTCTAAATGTAATTACTAATTTAACTAATATTGAGAGCGTATTTATTATTTCGCATCATATAAATGATTTATCCATTTCTTATGATAATGAGTTATTGGTCGAAAAAGGCGAAAATGGCATTTCTCATATAATTGCTCATTAATTGTATTATATTTTGATGGCAGTACAACAACTAATACAAAAACCAAAAGATGTAACTTATACTCAAATGAGTATTTGACTTGATGCTCACTTTTATGACGAAGATTGTGACCTAGAAAAAGCATATATTTATTTATGATGCCTATCGTATATGGTTGCTTGCAAAAGAAGATACTTTAATAGCTATTATGATTATGAAGGATTTGCTTCTTTTATGGCTTATGATGTTTTTAAAAGACGGCATAAGGGTGAGTTATCAAAGTTAAAATCAAGTCTTAACTATATTAAATCTGTAGCTTCATTTAGAAGAATACAGTATGAAAAGGAAAGACATCAAGAGTTATTTAATGAGTATGTTAATTGGGACAATGATAAATATTTAGATTCATGTAGATATACTTTGGAAAAAACGAATCATGCTAAAACAGAAAGTTTAATGGAAGATCTACTACAACAGGCACCCGAAATAATTAAATGCAATGTTCCAAGTATGTTTAAGCAAGATAAGGCATTATTTCAAAATATTTATACTTCTTGTATGCTTTCGTTCCTTAATCAAGTTACTTTAAATAAGAAACAACAAGAGTATTACGAGACAAAAAGTGAGGAAACACTTAAGTTCGAAGAAGCTAAGTACTTAAATAAGAACTTAGAAGGTGGTCTTATTTTATGGCATTTACCTGAAGAGTACACAACGGCAGTACAAGTTACTTTAAATAAAACAAAGAATTATATGCTTAAAGAAATTCATGAAATTATTGCTGAGTGTCAGCTTACAAATGAAGAATTTGATGATATTATGAATGGGGCTTATGGAGATAATAATGATTTATGCGACAATTAAGAAAAGATTTGAATAGTTTGAGTGACCAAGATATTATTAATTTATTGTTACTTGGTCTTTATAAGCTAAGCGATAAGCCAGAATATAGTACATTATGCGAATTAGTTTATTGCTTAGACAAAAATTCGCTGTATAAATTATGTGCCGTATATGGTGGTTCTACTATTTCTGTTCCTACTATTAGCGAGCTAGAACAAATAGTTGACGTATTATGTGTCTATCAAAAAATATATGAAGGAAAAACTTTTGAAGAAGCCTATAAAGAGTTAGAATTAACTATGAACAAAAAAGAGTTATTTGAAAAGTATAAGATATTCTCAGAAGTATTAGAGCCTTTTGAATAAATTAAAAAGAATAAAAAAAGAGCTAAGATCGTTCGAGAATTATAAAATTGAGGATAGTATTCAAGAGCGACTTAATAAAACATTAATTAATTATATAGACACATTAGATAGATCTGTAGAAAGAACAGAAATAAAGGTAAAAGAAAATATATCATATGTTGTAAGGGAGGTAAATAAATGCGAGTTAATATAGTAGATGATTTAAGTAATTTAACTACCATACAGGTTGCCTCTTTAAATAAATTAGTAAAACAGTCTTTATGAATTATTTGTGATGGTATTGTACAAGCAATTAATAATAAACAAGACGAGGCTGAGTTTGATCTAGGAATTGGCCTTTTAAAGATAAAGTTTGATAATGAGCAAGTTAAATATAGGTTTGTTCCAAAGCCTACAATGGAAAATGCGATTAATAAAGCAGTAGTTGATGAACAAAATCCACTACAATTAGCTTTAGAATCTGCTTTAGCTGAGAAATTATCATCAACCTATAAGGAGTTCTTTTAATGGATATTGAATTACAAGAAGAGCAAGATAAAGCTTTAGAAAGACCTTCTGGTGAAGTTCAAATATCTACTACTGCAAAATTAGCCAGAGAGGGTAATGAACTTACTTCTCAGATTATAGAAGAAACTGATGCTAATAAATTAAATGATTTAACAAAGTTATTTGAGTTAAACCGACGTAAAAAAGACATTGTTAGAGCAAACAAGTTATCTAATTTATTAACAATGATAGATGATGAAATTGTTAATAGAATTACGGCTACTCCAGAGAGAATAGAAGATAGGGATTTGGTTAAATATATGGAATCTGCCCAAGAGGCAATTAATGTTGGTGAACAAGCCGGAACTCAGATAACACAAATAAATATAACACAAAACTCAAATGTTAATATAAATGCGAATGATCAGCAATTAAGTAGAGAGTCTAGACAAAAAGTGCTAAGTGCAGTACAAGATATTTTGAAAGGTCTAGATAAGACAGACATTATAGATGTAGAGGCAATTACGAAAGGAGATAGCTAGATTGAAAAAGGATGTACAAAATTACTTTATTCAGGTGCAAAAGCAATATAACGAAGTTAATCAGATGCTAGCTAAAGTGAATAAAGAAATTGAAGAGGGTTTAGTTTCAGATGAACAAAAAGCTAATTTTGAAAGTTATTACATGAATGTTCAAGCAAACTATGCTAGAATTTCTTACATTATGCACTTATTAATGCAACCACCTGCTTTTATTCAAAAGTTTAGAAACAGAAAAGTAATTAAAGAGCAAGAAGCAGCTTTAAAGGCTCTAAAAGAGCAAAATGCGACTTTAGAAGATGTTTCAGCAGAAAATGAAGAAAACATTAATAAGATGAAAGAATTATCAGAAGAGGTAGAAAAATGTCAATCAGAGGAGTAGTAGAAGACATTTTAAATTTAGATTTTGAATCTGACGGCGAATTTAACAATGGTAAATGGACAGCTGCAATTCCAAATAGTAATATATTTGCAGATTTGTTTGATACATTATCTAATTGTAGTTGGACAGATATTAAGCTAGATTATCGTGATGTCGACTCTTCTGATTGTTTATATAGATTTACTGATGGCCAAGTCGAAATAACTTTAAAAGGCTCGTTTGACTCTGACCAGTATAGTATAGCAGTAGAGGACAGGTAGACAGGCATGCAAAAAGAATTAGTTACAGATGTAAGCAAATTATCCGAAAGAGCAAGAGAGTTTGATATTAAAGATCAAGAATTGACTATGAGTTTGGTCTCTGACTTGTGCGATACACTTTCTAGTTTGCCAGATAGATTGTATCTTACATCAAATCAAATTGGATATCCAGAGCGAGCTGCAGCTATTAAATTTGAGGATAGAGTTGTAGTCATGATGAATCCAGTCATTACAGATCGCGGACCGATGATTATTTTTAGAGAGAAAGACTGGCTAACTGAAAAAGAATATTTTATTCCAAGATTTACAGAACTTACAATTAATTATCAAGATTGTACAGGAAAGATGAAAGCGTTAAAGATGAATGAGGCAGCTAGTATTACCATGTGTGAAGCTTTTGATGCCTTAAATGGCATTTTAGTTTCTGACTATGGTTTAGAAGTTCTTCCTGAATTTGATGAAGCTTCTGAAGACGAAAAAGCCGAAGTATTAGCAGCTTATACACAATCATTAATGACTACAGCAAAAGATCTAGACCAAGAACTTTCAGAAGATGTAGAAACTAAAAATCTCTGGAATGGTGCAAAGTTCTTAAAAGGTGTCTCAGAGGGCACGGTAGAATTAGAAAAGCCAGAATTAAGTAATCGTAAAAAGAAAAAATTAAATAAATTTTTAAAATCATTAAAGAAAATTGGAGGAAAGATTTAAAAGTATGAAAAAAGTAGTAACGACAGATCGTTCACAAGTATTAGGTGTTGTGATTAAAGAGCTAGGTAAAGTTGTTCCAGCAGGTGTAATTTTTGAATGTACAGATAACAGATTTGCTATTTTATCAGGTAAAAATGGCTATCATGCAATCTTTGTTAGAGATGCAGAATTAAAAGAGACAGAGCTTAACAATGAACTTAAAGAAGCAGAAGAAGCCGGTAAAGGGCTTACAGAAGAAATGCTTAATGCAGCGGCAGAAGAGTTTGTTGCGGAAGAACCGCTAGAAGAAGAGCCTATCGCAGGGGAAGTACAGGAAATTAATGTAGAAGCTGAACCTACTGAAATCTCTGTATCAGAGGATAAGCCAAAGAAAAAGAAGAAAAATTAATGTAGTCAGACCAGTGTACACGCTGGTCTTTTTTTACTATAATAATAATAAAGGAGAAAACTTTATGAGACGAGAAGTTAAAGATGGTCGTAACATAATGATTGGCTGGATTATTGAAGGTTCAACTGTTTGGTACGGGCATCATAGAAGAAAAGGGCTAGTCGGCGAGTATTATCCTAAAGCAGACCAGACCATGGTTAGAGGTTGGATTTATTGCAAAGGTAACGGACTGGATTCACTAATACGTACCGCCGAAGCTGAGTGGCAAGCTGAAAATAAAAGATAGCTGTATATTAATTTATGAAACAATGGTTTTTGAAAAATTGGTTAAAATGAAGAGTGAGCTGATCTAACTTCAAGAATAAAGGTTCTATTACTGAAATTGAAGTCGAAGAAAGCTTGAATAAAAAAGCATTATTAACCAGTCTAAGAAACTTAGCTAAAGAGGTTTATTCTAAATTTACATGGACTATGGATAGTATAGACGAGTTATTCGATAGAATGAGAACTCCAGCTGTTTGCTACGCGGATTATAAAAGAGGCAGTCTAAATGATGACTGTGACGGTTTCCATGCAGCCTTAATGCAAATACTGCAGGCAGATGGTTTGGATTGTGCATTATTGACTTATATGGTCCCAGATTTAAATGAATGTCACACTATTCTAGTTCTTAAATATAGCACTTCTTATTACAAGATTGACTATACCTCGGTAACTAAGCTTGCCTCGCTAGATGCGATTATAGAAAAGATTAGGGAAAAACATCCTGATCTGATTGCTTATAATCTAGTGAAATTTGATGGTAGCTACTATATAGTCGACAGCTTATAGTAGCTATTTTTCTTTATGTTTCTCAGAAATATTTAACTAATTGAGAAAGGAGAAAAATAAATGGAAACAAAAACATTATGAATTCAAAAACTTGATGGAAGAAGACAAAAGTACAAGAGAGAGAAATTAATTGACTCCTTAGAACGAACTTTTGAAAGTACTAATATTCCATTAGACACCTACGTAACAGATAAAATAAATAAAATTGCTGATTATGTAGAAGACTCTGTAAAAGACAAAAATAAAGTGCCTGCAGATGAAATTAGTTCTTTAGTTGAAAGAGGATTAATGAATCTAAAAGGAGACTATAAAGAAGTAGCAAAACATTATATTCTTTATAGAGATGAGAGAACTCGTATGCGAGGCAATACTACTGATAAAACTGTTAATGAAATTGTTAATGGGACAAGCGATTATTGGACCTCGGAAAACTCTAATAAGAATGCAATGTTAGCAAGTACTCAAAGAGATTATCTAGCAGGTTGTGTATCAGAAGATATTTCTAGGAGGCAACTACTTCCAACAGACGTAGTAAAAGCTCATGATGAAGGAATTATCCACATACATGATATAGATTACTTTATTCAACATATACATAATTGTTGTTTAGTTAATCTAGAAGATATGTTACAGAACGGTACTGTAATTAATAATACCTTAATAGAAAAGCCTCATTCATTTAGTACAGCTTGCAATATAGCAACTCAAATAATGGCTTGCATAGCGAGTGGGCAATATGGTGGACAAACGATGTCATTAGCCCATTTAGCCCCTTTTATAGATGTTTCTAGACAAAAAATCAAACGAGAAGTTACCGAAGAGCTCAATGATTTAAGTAAAGAAGATTTTGATAAGCTATTTGATAACATTGTTAATAGAAGACTTAAAGAAGAAGTCAGTCGCGGTGTCCAGACAATGCAATATCAAATAAACACATTAAATACATCTAACGGTTAACATACGGGCCGTTATAAAATCCTGTGAACACAAGAAAAAGTGGTGTCCTCTTTAAAGAGGGCTAACGGTTCAGAGAATGGTAACATTGATATGAGTAAGAGACCCTAACCCTTTAGATGTGTTTAGTCTCTAAAGGAAAGGAAATACCGTGCTAATGAATAATTTTTTATGTATACGAATGATTTATAAAAGAAACTGGTCATATATTTCATGTAGGGAAAGGAAAAGGCGACCGCTACAAGGAAATAACTGGCCGAAATAAGTATTTTATTAGAATGATTAATAAGTACAATTGTGATAGTCGAATCTATCGGGCTAACCTAACAGAAGAGGACGCATGAACCTTAGAAAAAGAACATATTTTAGAGCTTCAGTTGCAAGGTGAAGCCGAAACTAATGTTCACGCTGGTGGTAATGGAGGAGATACTGTTACCAACATGCCGGACGAAGACTATAAAAAATTTTGTAGAAAAGTAGGTGATGCAACTCGCCAACGTTGCCAAAGCGCAGAATACCGAGCTAGGTTAGCCAAGTCTATCGCGGAGGCCATGCAAAGGCCAGAAATAAAAAAGAAAGTGTCGGATAGAACTAAGGCGGCAATGCAAACAGAAAATGTAAAGGAGCGCATGTGGAGGCATGGTCGCGCCTCCCCGGTATTATTAGTTTACCCTACTGGCACGTATAAATTATTTAAATGAACCTCGGAATATAAGGCTTATTTAACAAGCCTATATGAGGTGGGTAGCAGAACTTGATATATTATATTTGAAAAGCCCTTTATAGTAGGACCCCGTACTAAAGGAAACGCTAATATAAATGAGCTCGAAGGTGCCCAAGCATATAGAGTTAATAAAAAATTATTCAAGAGTGTAACGACTATGGTTGATGAATGTAAACCAGTAGATGAGATTTTATCACTCATCGAAGCGCAGGACAGCTAATTTTTAGCTGAAGAGATAGTCTAATAACTTAGCCAGAGCAGAAATGCTCATAGTTATTGCAAACGCCATTTGTAAGTCTTTTTATGTATCTAAACGAAGCTAAATCTCAACAGGAAAAAGATGACTTAGCAATGTTTATTGCAGAAGTTTTAGAACAAAGAATACAAGGAACAAAAAACGAGGCTGGAGTGTACGTAACACCTGCTTTCCCTAAACTTCTTTATGTTTTAGAAGAAGATAATATAACCGAAGATTCTGAATATTGGTGGCTAACTGAATTAGCGGCTAAATGTACTTCAAAAAGGATGGTTCCTGACTACATCTCAGAAAAGATTATGTTAGAAACCAAAATTGACTTAAATGGAAATGGAAATTGTTATCCATGCATGGGTTTAGTAAAAAACTTAGCTCATGTAAAATCTTTTGAACCATGCTTAATGGGTGTAGAACAAACTGCCTAGGTAGGTTAGACTAATACTCTATTTATTGTTCTGCTAACAGTTAGGACTTACTAAGGTTAAGAGGCTATTGGTAAGTTGAGACTGTGCTAAGTAATTAAGAATAACAAATATTATGCAAAATAATTATGATAATATACAAAATAACAAATCTAGTAAATAACAAGATATACATAGGTCAAACAATTAAAACAGCAGAAGAAAGATTAAAACAACATATTTATGCTGCGACAAAACATATAACAAATACGCATCTTTCTTATGCTATAAGAAAATATGGTCAAGATAATTTTAAAATAGAAATAATAGATACGTAAATCACAAGAAGAACTAGATTATAAAGAAAGTTATTGAATAAATGTTCTAGACACTATTAATAATGGCTATAACATGACAAATGGTTCTCCCGGTGGAAATACATACTTAAAACTTTCTCCAGAGGCCTTAAATTCAGTAAAAGAAAAAATAAGCATAACAAAAAAAGGTGGTTTAAACCCACGATCTGTAAAAATAAAATGTAAAAACATAATTACTAATGAAGAATTATTTTTTAGTTCTCTCGCAGAAGGAAGAGAATTCTTTAAAGAAAAAGATCATAGTTTTATAGCGCGCCGAATAACAAAAAAGACTAAATGTTTGTACCAAAAACAATGGCTATTTGCATATCAAAATGAGGAATATCCTGAGTATACAGTTGAAAAAAATATACATAGAAAAAGAAAAATAAAAGTAACTGTATTAGATACAGAAGAAACTTTTATTTTTGACAGTATTATAAGTGCAGAAAAATATTTTAATCTCAAAATTAAAAGTTTTAGTAATAGATTACATAAAAAAGGAAATAACTGTATTGCTCTTGATAAGTTTTTACTAGCTATTCTTAATTAAAAGTGCATCGACTATCCCTGATGAATGTAAGGGAGTAGGGGTGGAGATAAGCACCACCTCAAAGCGGAAGACTGTTTAGAAATTTAAACAGAAGATATAGTCAGTGCCACTAGTGATAGTGGATAAACACGTGTAGAAGTTTCTTGACGCCTTGGATTGATGAAAAGGGAAAATCCAAATATTATGGAAGATTTAATGCTGGTGTAGTAACTATAAATCTTGTTGATCTTGGTTTATCAGCTAATAAAGATTTTGATAAATTCTGGAAATTATTTGAAGAAAGAACAGAATTATGCCATAAAGCTTTAAAATGTAGGCATGAAAGGCTTAGAGGGACTAAATCAGATATTTCTCCTATTCATTGGCAATATGGAGGTTTAGCTAGATTAAAGCCCGGAGAAACAATTGATAAATTATTATTTGGTGGCTATTCAACTTTATCTTTAGGCTATGCCGGCTTATGGGAATGTGTATTAGCGATGACTGGTAGAAAGCTAACAGAGGAAGAAGGAAAAGAATTTGGCCTTCAAATAATGCAAAAACTGAATGATAAATGCGAACAATGGAAGAAAGAAGAAGATATTGATTACAGTTTGTACGGAACGCCGTTAGAATCAACGACTTTTAAATTCGCAAAGGCATTAAAGAAGCGATTTGGTGAAATTCCCGGAATTACTGATAAAAACTATATAACAAATTCTTATCATGTTCATGTAACAGAACATATAGATGCTTTTGATAAACTAGCTTTGGAAGCAGAATTTCAAAGATTAAGCCCAGGTGGAGCAATTTCTTATATAGAGTGCCCTAACTTAGAAAATAATCAAGAAGCTGTTTTAGAAGTAATTAAATATATCTATGATACAATTATGTATGCAGAGTTAAATATTAAATCCGACTATTGTATGGAATGCGGTAGTCATAACGATTTCCAATATATAGCAGATGAAAACGGTATAAAGGATTGGCAATGCCCTAATTGCGGAAACAGAAATCATAAGCGAATGAATATAGCCAGAAGAACTTGTGGCTATATTGGAGCTAATTTTTGGAATGTTGGAAGATCGGATGAAATTTCTGATAGGGTGACCCACATTGACAATTTTGAAGGGTAATTGCTGTATATGCGGACGAGAAGCCAATATCTCATCTCATAAACAAATATATTGTGCAAAACATTATAAACAATTGCAAAAATATGGGTATTGCGTAGATTCAAATCCTAGGACAATTCATGACCCAAATGAAATTATTGTTGTTGGCAATGTCGCTTATATCAAGCTTTATGATAAGAACTGCAATGAGGTTGCAACTACAATACTAGATTCTGAAGACTTGCCTCAAGTTCAAGCTTTAAAATGAAGATTGTGTAATGGTTATGCCAGAAGCAATCAAAATAAGAAAACAATTCATTTATCTAGATTTGTTTTAGGAACTGACCAATTTGTGGATCACATTAATCATAATACCTTAGATAATAGAAAATGTAATTTAAGGATTGTCAGCAAATCGCAAAACCAGATGAATTGTAATTATAAAGGAATTTCTAGAACAAAATTCGGAAAGTTCTATGCTTACATTAAAATTAATCAAAAGCAAATTAATTTAGGCACTTATGCGAATGAATCTGATGCATTGTTCGCTCGTTGGTACGCAGAAATTATTCTATTTAAAGAATATCGTTTCCCTAAAGAAAAGCCGATAACAAGTAAAGAATCGGAAATTAAAGAATATATAGAGAAGAGACTGAAAAGGTCTCTTTTTTAGTGTACTTTTAGGCTGGCTAGGCCTATAATTAAATCATAAATAAAGGAGTTGTTAAATTATGTTTAAAGATTTAAAATTTACGTTTACTGATGACGATAATATCTCAATACTAAAGAATGAAGATAAATTTAAAGCTTTTGCTTTCGAAGCTTGTTATGAGTCTTGGGCAAGAGTATCTGATTACATGATGGAAAATGATGGTATTGACGTTCGTACTACTTATAGGATTGTTGTAGAGGTATTTCATGAAAAGTTTAATGGTAAGTTAAGCCCTACAATTTTGCGCGAATTATATCTTTCTCATAGTACTATTATCAGTGCTCTAGATAAAATTGAAGAAGCTGATTGGGATGACATTGACTTAGATGAAGCGGATGGAGGTTGGGATGCCTAAAATGTTAACAACTATAACAATTACTGATGAGCCACTAGATTGTTTATTTGATGATGGTATTACAGACAGGCTTCTTGATTTAAATATGAAAGTCTGGGATAGAGTTGTAAGCTATGCAAGCGAGAATGAGGGTATTACGCAATTAACTATTACAGCTATCGCATATGATGCATATAAAGAAGAATTTGGTACAATTAATGCTACTTTAATTGATTTAATTAATGTTTGTATTCAACAAACAGTGAAAGGCCTGGTTAATTGTGAAAAAGAAAATGAAGAAGAATCAGAAGAAAACACAATAGAATTGGATAAATCCGAAGGAGAACAAGAAAATGTTTAATATTGAAGATAATTTAAATGATATTTGGGATACTTTAGAGGCACAAGTCGATGCAGTAGAAGAAATTCAGCGAAAAGTTGGCTTAATGGAAGATGCAGTTGATCCAGAAAAAGAATTTGCGTATGGCGCTTTACTTGAAAGCCTATCAGATTTAAAAACTGATTTGGCAGCGGTTCTTGAAGAAGGTAGCTATATTTCAAATGACTTTAAGTATATCAGAAAAGATTTAGCAAGATTAAAAAAGGACTAATAAGTCCTTTTTTAGTTTACTTTTAAGATTTCTTTTACTATAATAATAATGTAAAAGGAGAAATGTTATGATAACTTCAGGTGATTATATTAGATATACTAAAAATAAAAAAACGTACATAGATAAAGTTTGTTATTCTTATAGTGCGAATGGAAAAACTATATATGAGCTACCAAACAAAAGTGGTGTTGATGAAGCTTCTATTTTATCTTACGGTAGTATAGAAGATGTTTTAGAAAATGGTGATCTAATTATTGATAAGCAATTAAACCCTCATTTAGTTGTAACTGTAGCAATTAATAAAACAATATGCTGCACTAATAGTATTATTATAAAGCCAGAAGATATCTATAGAGTGCTCACAAGAGACCAAGTACTTGACAATAGCACAATAATTAATGACATAAAAAAGAATGAAAGTATAGAAAGGATCTGGTAATGAAGAAGTTTCCAAATAAGATCGGCAATAAGGGTTTTACAATAGGAATTGGTTATAGTATCATATTATTTGTAACGTTAGCTTCCAATAGTCAAAAGAAATGGATTGCTTTATCCGCTATTATAATCGCTATTATATTAACATTGATTATAGAAATATTCTTAGAGGAGGATTAGCTTATGAAGCATAGACAATTATTACGACATAAGAAAAAAGTAACTAAAGAGTGCTGGTCCTTAGATTGGCATTTTTATAAATGGTTAAAAGAGCACTTAGAAACTTATTTAAAAGATGCAGATAGATTTATTGATTTAGAATATTATAAGTTTACCTATAATAATGAAACTCTTACTGAGAAAGAAGCAGTTAAAAGAATGATATTTCTTTTAAATGAAATGGATCATTGGAATGATACTTGGTACCTGGAAGAAGATGCAGATTATGAACAAGGTCACGCCCAGTATGAAAAAAATAGAAGAGAATTAATGGGATGGCTTACAGAAGCACTTCCTGCATTATGGTGGTAGAAATATGAAAACAGCAGTAGAACTATTAGATGACTACCCAGTTAATACTAGGATAGAAGAAACAAATAATTTCTTAAAATTTTTAGGATTATGCTTAAGTATAGTAGGCTCTAAAAATGAAGTAAAGGAAGATTATAGTGATCGCGTTGATTATGTATTTATTAGTTCAAACTTATTAAAGAGCCTAAAAAAGCTAGTTAAATCCCATAAGCAGTTAGAGGTAGAAAAACTCGTAGAGGTTATTAATAAGTTAGTCTGTAGAGAATCTGTTAAAAATTATAAGCCACATCCTATGCAAGGGCATTCAAATCTAACAGGATTACACGTAACAAGTGATTTGCTATTATTATATGAGTATATTAGGGAAGATACTTTAGACTTAGATTTGATTTTACATAGTGCGGGCTCACATGATAGACTATCAAAAAATATAAGTAATAGAAAAGAACATAGCTATGTTAAATACAGTGGAGACCTTAACGCAGAAGATTTACTGACTAACTTAAATGAAGATAGTGGGCTAGGTAAATATTATTTCTATGAGGATTTGAGTGAATACCTATATAGTGTATTTAAAGATGAAGAGGATTAATGATGGAACAAGAGTTGTTAAAAGATCCGGAGTATAAAGATTTTATAAAATCAATTCAATTAATGACAGAAGAGTTACAAGGAAAGGAGAATTAGTATGTCACAATATTACAGTTTCTATGTTGGTTTAAAAGATAAAGCAACAGGTAAAATTGAAGGTTATGAAAAGCTAGCTTATGATTTAAAAGATTCAGATGAAGGCGACGTAACAAGATTTAATTCTATTTATTATAGAAGTAGAAGCTTTATGCCTCATAATTATCTAGAAGATAATTTTCATAGCTTAAGTGAAGAAGACCTAGAAGAAAAAACGTGTAGGGCATTTCAATTTAAGAACATGTTTACAGATGAGTTACATTTATTAAACAGCTTATGTTATATTTCTTATGCTGAATTAATGAGTATGAATAGTGACTTTATTAAAACTGGTTATTTCTTAGTCGATGATGTAGAACAATACCAAAAGACAAAAGATTCAGAAGATTTATTCTATGATTCAGTATCGGAATCTGTTTATGCTAATATGTGTGCAAAGAAGATTGAATCTAAAGAAATGGAAGATGATGAAGGATTTAAATATACTAAGCATGGTTGGGAAGACTATATGTATTTCGCTTATCCTGACTATGATAGCCCAGAATATTTAACGCATATATTGCAAATCTTAGCGGATTCTTATCATGACCTATTATTTCAAATGAAAGATAAGGAGTTAGTAATCTTAGCTGAAGATGAATATTAAAAAGAAGTAGAAAATACTTCTTTTTTTTTGTTTACTTTTCTTAAATTTTATACTATAATAATTATGTACAAAGAAAAGAGGAAAGATTTATGAAGAATTTATTT